>JANOAS010000033.1:0-6971 GCA_031411255.1 bacterium | reverse complement strand
CCTGCGCTCCATCCTCCATCTCCTCCTCACCAGCCCCGACTACACATCCAGCGATAGACCGTATGAGCACCGACCAAGATCCAAAACTTACGACCCGCAGGGACTTCTTTCGACAGGCGTCCTGCGCCGCAGTCGGTACCGTGGCGCTGAGAAGCTGGGGGCGGGGGGGCTGTCGTTATAGCAAGTTCACGTGATTTCATCTTAAACGGCTATATCCAATGCAGAGGGGGGTCTGGAGGGATAGGATACCAAAATCAAATTACTACCCGGTATGCTGGTACCGGCTCTGGTGGGTTAGTTCGTATTGTAGCCGACCGTATCATATTAGGATCAAGCGCCTCGATCGATACCTATGCTGCATTTCCAATCAATCCACCTACCGGCAGCTTTGGTAGAACACGTCTAGAGGCCTACATACGAGTGATACCGGACGCAAACAGCCAGATAATTGGCTCAAAGAGCCTGTCCGTTCCCGTTGTGGGATCGATCCTCACACAGGCAGGAGGCCGGCTTTCCTTTTCGAAGGTAGCAGGTGCGACAGTGGCGAACCCTCCTCGAAATGAAGCCATGAATCCAGATATTGTCTTCACGGCGTCAGGGCCTGTGGATATTGAAGTCCACGCTCTGAACGTGCCGGATGGAACCCCGGTCACGGTGACGATCAACCACAGCATCGCGGGCGTAATCAATCTGCCGGCGGTGACCCTCCAAAACTGCAAGGCGACGTTCAGTGCCACCATTCCAGCAGGCAGCGGCGTGATGCAGGCCTTCGCAACCTACAACGTGGGAGGCCCGACAGGGAACGGACAATGAAGCACTCCCTGGAATCCTTTGTCATGTGCGGTCTCCTGCTGGCGGCGGCCCGTCCGGTCTGCTTTGCACAGGACAAACTCATCATCCCGGATGCGGCCGCCCCCGCTGGAGAGAGCCTGCTGCTGCCCATGGCCATCGCGGGTCCGTCGCCGGTCGTGGCGATGCAGTTTGATGTGCGCTTCACGAAAACCATCGTGGACGTGCTAGGCCCTATTGCCGCGGGTGACAGCAATCACCGCGTGATGTCGCGGGAGGTCAGCGAGGGACTCCGCCGCGTGGTAGTCTATTCCCGGAGCAATGCCACACTGCCGAAGGACGTGATCATTGATTTGCCGGTGGTGATGGCCGCAGCGAACGGTGGAACCGTGGCACCCGTGCTGAATGTCGAGGGCCTGTGCTTCGCGCTGGAGAACGGCACAAAGATCACGCCTGCCATCCAGCGGGGTCCCATTAACACGTGGTTCGCTTCCCATTTTACTCCTCAGGAGCTGCGGGTTCCATCCATCTACGGCGATGGCGCGGACCCGGATGGGGATGGCTTGCCCAACCTGGTGGAGTATGGCTTGGGAGGTTTACCATTCTCCGCAGACATTCCGCTGGTGCCCGCGATGACCATGGAGGGTGGTGCCGGAGGAGAGGATTTGTGGACGATGACCTACCGAAAATCGAAGACTGCCGCAGGTGTGGTGGTGGAGCCGCAGATCAGCGGAAACCTGGTGGACTGGACGGCGCTCACGGCCACGCCGACGGGAGCGGAGGATGCGGTGAGCATTGAGTTATCAGCCAGTGTGGACCGTGCAGCCAGTCCGCGGAGGTATATGCGGCTGAGTGTGAAGCGCAGTGATTGAAGCGTGCTGAGAATTTCTGGTTTGGTGAAAACCGGCCACCCCATGTATGAAAAGAGCAACCTGCCCGCCAATGCCCCTCATCGCCAAATCAATCTTTGGAATACTGCTTTTGCAATCCATGCTTTGCGCAGGCTCCCTTGAGCTTGATGCCGCTAAAGCCTCGTTCGGAGAGGCGCGCACCGCTGCTGTGGAATCAGCGGGAGGGGCTCTCCGGGCCAAGTTGAGGGATAGCTATGCGAGGGCGGTTCCTGAATTAAAACTGGACTAGGCACGCGGCACCGGGAAGGCACCGCTCAGCACGCGGTTGCGGGTTTCTGCGTTGATGCGGGTGTTCACCCAGCCAAGGGGGGCTTGTTTTTGGCAGGCTTCAGGCGGAACGGAAATGAGGCTGGCCCGCCATCGGCGGATGCCCTAGGCGAGTACGGATTTGCACCCGGAGGGGAGGGCACTAGGGTGGTACCGGGCCGTCCGCCGTTTAGCGTCCCGGCCACAACGATTTTCCGATTTCCTCCCCCGCTCCCATGAACACACGGTTCCTTCCCTTCTTTTCCCTCTGCCTTGGCGTTGCCACCGGGCCGCTCGCCCATGGTGCGGCGGCGGACGAGCCGGAAAAACTTCCCGATGCCGCAGAGGTGGTGTCGCTGAGCGTGGAGCCGGCTGCCATTTCCCTGGCCCGGCCCACGGACTACGTGCAGGTCCTGGTCACGGCGAAGCTGAAGAGCGGTGACACCGTGGATGTGACGCGGGCGGCGAAGCTGGGCATCCCGGGCGGGGCCGCAGTGGCGAACGAACTGGGCATGGTCACACCGGGCCACGATGGTACGGGGGAGCTGAGTGCGGTCTTCGGCCAGGTATCGGCAAAGGCAGCCGTTGCGGTGAAAGGCGTGGGTGCGGCTCCGGCACCGGAGCAGGTGGGTGAAATGGACTACGTGCGGGATGTGATGCCGATTATGTCCAAGATGGGGTGCAACTCCGGGACCTGCCACGGATCGAAGGAGGGAAGAAACGGCTTCAAGCTTTCCCTGCGCGGGTATGACCCGGTCTACGACATCCGGGCGCTGACGGACGATCTGGCGGGCCGCCGGGTGAATGTGGCCTTCCCCGACAGCTCGGTCATGCTGCTGAAACCGACAGCAGCCGTGCCGCACGAAGGCGGCCAGGTGATGAAGGTGGGCGACAAGTACTACAACATGCTGCGGTCGTGGATCGCCGCCGGGGCGCAGGTGAAGCATGACGCGCCGCGGGTGACGGGCATCGAGGTGCTGCCGAAGGATCCCGTGGTGCAGATGATCGGCGCGAAGCAGCAAATGCGCGTGGTGGCCACCTACGCCGGCGGGGTGAAGCGCGATGTGACGGCGGAAGCCTATGTCGAGAGCGGGAACATCGACGTGGCCCGCCATGACAAAAAGGCGCTCATCACCACCCTCCGGCGGGGAGAGGCCCCGGTGCTGGCCCGGTTCGAGGGAGCGTACGCCGCCACCACCGTCACCGTCATGGGCGACCGCACCGGCTTTGTCTGGCAGGCACCTCCGGCCAATAATGAGATCGACAAATTCGTCGCTGCCAAGCTGGAGCGCACCAAAACTGCGGCTACCGGGCTCTGCACGGATCTCGAGTTCATCCGCCGGATTTACCTCGACCTCACCGGGCTGCCGCCCACCCCGGACCAGGTGCGCGGATTCATCGCCGATGCCCGCGACAGCCGGTGGAAGCGCGACATATTGATCGACAGCCTGATCGGGAGCGAGGGAAATATCGAGCACTGGACCAGCAAGTGGGCCGACCTGCTCCAGGTGAACTCGAAATTCCTCGGCCGCGAGGGGGCGGACGCCTTTCGGAAATGGATCCGCACCGAGGTGGCGGCGAACACGCCGTATGACCAGTTTGCCCGGAAAGTCCTCACCGCCACCGGGTCGAACAAGGAAAATCCAGCTGCCAGCTATTTCAAGATCCTCCGCACGCCCGAGGACACGATGGAGAACACCACACACCTCTGGCTGGCGACGCGATTCAACTGCAACAAGTGCCACGACCACCCCTTCGAGCGGTGGACGCAGGACCAGTATTACCAGATGTCCGCCTTCTTTGCCCAGGTGGACCTCCAGCGCGATCCGGCCTCGGGTGACCGCAACCTCGGCGGCAGCGCCGTGGAGGGGGCGAAGCCGCTCTACGAGCTGGTCATCGACAAGAAAGACGGCGAGCAAAAACACCTCCGCACCGGCAAGGTGGCCCCGCCGACATTCCCTTACTCGGCCAAGGCTGCAGCGAATGAGGACGCACCGCGTCGCGAAAAACTCGCCGCGTGGATCAGCAGCGCAGACAACCAGTATTTCGCCAAAAGCCACGTGAACCGCACCTGGGGCTACCTCACGGGCACGGGAATCATCGAGCCGCTGGACGACATCCGCGCCGGGAATCCGCCGAGCAATCCGGAGCTGCTGGAGTGGCTGACGCGGCAGTTTGTGGAGAGTGGATTTGACACCCGCAAACTGGTGGCCCTCATCTGCAAGAGCCGCACCTACCAGCTGAGCATCCAGACGAGCCAGTGGAACCAAGACGACACGATCAACTTCAGCCACGCCAAGGCCCGCCGCCTGCCGGCCGAGGTGCTCTACGACACCATCTACGCCTCAGCCGGGGCGCTATCAAAATTTCCCGGCATGCCTCCGGGCACCCGCGCTGCTGCGCTGCCGGACCCGTCGATCAAGCTGCCGGATGGATTTCTCGGAAACCTCGGCCAGCCCGTGCGCGAGTCCACCTGCGAGTGCGAGCGCTCGCACGACCTGCAGCTGGGCCCGATCATGGCGCTCGTCTCCGGGCCAACGGTTGGCGATGCACTGAGTGACCCTGCCAGTGCCCTCACGAAGCTGGTCGCCTCCGAGCCGGACGACCGCCGGCTGGTGGACGAGCTTTTCATGCGCTTCCTGAGCCGTCCGGCCACTGGCGTGGAGGCGACGGCATCGCTGGAAACGATGCACGAAATGGATGCTGTTCACGCGCAGCTCGGCGACTCCCTGAAAAAAGCGGAAGCCCAGCAGGCACCGGTCCTGGCCGAGAAAGAGGCGGCCCGCAAGGCGGCGATGGAGACGGCGCAGGCGGCCGTCACGGCACGCGAACAGGAAATCGCGGCGAAGGTGGCTGCTGATGAGAAGGCCAGGCAGGAAAAAATCGCCGCTGCCCAGGCGGCTGTCGCTGCGGCGGAAGCTGCGGTCCCGCAAAAACTGGCAGCCTGGGAGGGCGGCCAGAAGGGCCAGACTGGCTGGGTCGCGCTTGAGCCGGGCGAGATGAAATCCAAGAACAAGGCGAAGCTGGAAAAGCAGCCCGACAACTCAATTTTTGTCAGCGGGGCCGAGGGAAAAACGACGTACACCGTGACCGCCCCCATCAAGCTCGCTACGCTGACCGGACTGCGCCTCGAAGCGCTCACGGATGAGCGGCTGGGTGGCCGCGGGCCGGGCCGCAGCGGCGGCGGGAATTTTGTCCTCACGGAAATCGAAGCCGAGTGGACTGCGGATGGGGCGGGGCAAAAGCCGGTGCCGGTGAAGTTCAAGGACGCCCTGGCCAGCTTCTCGCAGGTCGGCTACGATGTGAAGACCGCCATCGACGGCAACGAGGCTGACACCAACAACGGCTGGGCCGTCTATCCGGACGGCGCCGGCAGGGAGGAAACCGCCATTTTCACCACGGGTGGAGAAGCCGTGCCTGTCGGGCCGGGGCAGCTGACCATTAAACTCAAACAGCAGTATACCGACGGAAAGCACACCCTCGGCCGGTTCCGGCTCAGCGTGACGAATGACCCCGGAGCCCTCACCCTTGGTCTGCCCGCGCCAGTCGTGCAGGTGCTCGCGGTGGCCCCGGCAGCCCGCACTCCCGACCAGCAAAAGACGCTTGTGGAGTTCTACAAGGGCCTCGATCCCGAAGTGCGCAAGCTCCAGGACGCCCTCAAGCAGGCCATGGTGCCCCCGCCTGCCGACGCCCCGCTGGCCACCCTGAAGGCAGCCCTGGCCAAAGCTTCGGAGCCCGTGGCCATCGATGCCAAGCTGGCCCGCCTCCGCCAGGACGTGGACCTCAGCCGCCAGCAACTCACCAACCGCCGCCTCACCGCAGCCCAGGACATCGCCTGGGCGCTGGTGAATAATCCAGCCTTTTTGTTTAACAGGTAAACGGATCGCGATATGAAATCCGGGTGGACGATAATTGCTGCAGGCGTTGTCTTCGCCTGCGTTGACCCCGCCTTGGCTGAGGGTGAGGGGGCGGAAATGCTTTTCGTGCGCCGGGTTGCGCCGTTGTTTCACGAAAAGTGTCTTGCGTGTCATGGCAAGGATGAGGCGAAGATCAAAGGCGGGCTGGATCTGCGGACGCTGGCCTCCACGCTGAAAGGCGGCGAAAGCGGGAAGCCGGGTTTTGTCGCGGGCAAGCCGGAGGAGAGCCCGCTTTATCTCGCGGTGACCCGGAAGCACGACGACTGGGAGCCGATGCCGCCGAAGGAGGCGGACAAACTTTCCGCGGAGCAGGCCGGGTGGATCAAGGATTGGATCGCGGGCGGTGCGCCTTGGCCGGATGAGGTGCGCGTTCAGGCCGTAGCGAAAGCGAACGAGGCGGCGTGGTCGGCGGAGGATGGAGTAGTGATGAATACGGCGGGCGGTCTGTCGCCGGAGTGGACGAATCGGAAATACAAGCCCGATGGGATGTGGGCGTATCAGCCAGTGAAGAAGCCTGCGCCGCCGAAGCAGGACGGCAATCCCATTGATGCGTTCATCAATGCGAAGATGCCCGCCGGACTAGCGCCTGCGCCCGCAGCGGACCGTGTGACGCTGATTCGCCGTGCGACGTTTGACCTCACAGGACTGCCGCCGAAGCCGGAGGATGTGGACGATTTCGTGAAGGACTCGCGGCCGGATGCGGAGGCTTTTGCAAAGGTCGTCGAGCGTCTGCTGGAGTCGCCGCACTACGGCGAACGCATGGCGCAGCATTGGCTCGACGTGACGCGCTACGCGGACAGCAGCGGCTTTGCGAATGACTACGAGCGCGGCAATGCGTGGCGCTATCGCGATTACGTGGTGCGCTCGTTCAACGGTGACAAACCCTACGACCGGTTCGTTCGCGAGCAGATCGCGGGAGATGAACTCGATCCGGAGAGTTCCGAGATGCTTGTCGCCACGGGCTTTCTGCGGATGGGTCCGTGGGAGTTGACCTCGATGGAGGTCGCAAAGATCGCGCGTCAGCGGTTCCTCGACGATGTGACGAATGGCGTGGGCGAGACGTTTCTCGCGCATTCGCTGCAATGCGCGCGGTGTCACGATCACAAGT
>JANOAS010000032.1:0-20900 GCA_031411255.1 bacterium | reverse complement strand
AGCCTGCCCAAGTGGTGGGGTCGTAGACGACTGGCTGGATCATGGCAGCCTACGATGGGGTTGAGGAGGGCTTTTGTCCAGTTTTTTCCTCAGCACCACTCATCCTCAGCTGGCTGCCTGGGAATCTGCGGAAACCCTGGGATACTACCTGCCTGGTCAGATCAAGAGCTGCGGTTCGTTCGAGTTGAAGTTGTTTGAGGTTCTCCTTGTCTTTTGCAGTCAGAGGAGTGGTTCCCGCATCAGCCTTGCTCATGAGTTTCAGGAGGGTCTGACGACCGGCATTTGCCTTCTCAATTGCAATTTTGGTTTTGGTGATCGTTTCGCTGGCTGGTTCCTGCGCGTCAGAACTCAAGTGCCGGTCCTGCGCCGTGGAAACGCTGACTGCCGAGAGCAGCCAGACCAGGATGAAAACGGATTTCATGCCGGATTCGAGGTGAACGGGGAACGCAAACTGACTGAGCGTGGCACGCCGCCGGGAAGGGCGGCGTGCTCCGGCAAAGGGGGACGGTTATTTCGCGTGCGCCTTCTCCATGTGAGCCTTGAGGAGGTCGGCGCCGAAGTCGCCATTGAACTCGCGCCAGACGGCGTGGGGGTGGTTGGCACCGTTCTGGGTGTTGTCGTATTCCACGAGGAAGGTGGGGCCCTGGACGCGGTAGTAGTGGGGCTGGCCGACTTCGGTGCCGCCGATCCAGGTGAAGCGGAGGTTGTCGAAGCCTGCGGTGTCGATTTCCTTCCACTGGACGTCGGCGACGGCGCCCTCGAGGCGGTCGACATAGGCGCTGATCACTTCCCGGAGCGCCTTCTTCTGCGCATCGGTCAAGTCTTTGGCTGCGATGCCACTGGGGGCGATGGGATCGACTTTTTTCAGGGCTTCGCTGAGGACTTCCTTTGGCGCGTCGCCGGGGAGGAGGGCGGTCTTGAACTGCTCCGGCGTGAGGGATTTCGCCAGCGCGCGGCCGAGGGATTCCTCATGCCCGAGGACGCGCAGGCCCTGGCGGGGGCCTTCTTTGACGACGCCAGGGTTGGTGCCGAAGAAGATGGGGGTGCCGGAGATTTGGCCGTCGACGAGGGTGAAATTAACCGAGCAGTGGTGCCCCTCGCACCGCCAGCCCCAGACGCCACCGGCTTTGGGTTCGCCGAAAATGGTGAAGTGGTATTTCTCAGGGTCGCGCTTCTCTGGGGCGTTTTCCAGCTCGCGGAGGATCTGCTCCAGGCTCATGATGGTGGTGGCCTTGGTGAAGCCGTCATCGCTCAGGCCGGTGCCGAGGAGGGAGTAGGCGAGGTGGCGCTGGGCGGGGTTCATTTCCTTGAGGGTGAGTCCATTTCTCTCCTTGGGGATGAAGTGCCAGTTGAGACGCTCGGCATCGTCGAGCGGGTAGGTGGCCTTGGTTTTCTGGGCGGTGTCGAGGGAGGCGAGGAAAGTCTGCGCGGCAGTGGTCATGGCCGCAGGCACGTCGTGGGCACGAGCGGCGAGGGAAAGGCAAAGCGTGGTGGCGAGAGCGAGTAAGGGTGTTTTCATTCTGGGCGAGGGTGCCGCTCCGCCAACGGAAAAGCAAGAGGTTTGCCCGCCCTGCCGGGGCATCGGGCGATGGATGAGGCGGCGGGGGATGGCGGGGATAGGAGAATAGAGGTCGCGAAGATTAGAGGGTTAGAGGGGCGGAGAGTTAGAGGGTTGGAAAGGTGGTGGGGTGAAAATGAAACGGCGCGGCGGCTCGCTGGGAGCCGGCCGCGCCGCTGGGTTTCCGTGCTGGACGGAGGTGGGTGGGTTATTTGCCGGGGGCGGCAGGAGCAGCTGGGGCCGCAGGAGCGGCCGGGGCAGCTCCTTTGCCTTCCTTGGCCTTGGCGGCTTTGGCGTCGTGGTGGGCCTTCAGCTCGGCGGAGGTGACGGAGCCGTCCTTGTCGGCGTCGACTTCGGTGAACTCGGCCTTGGCCTTGGCGGCGTCGCCTTTGAATTTCTTCATGGCACCGTATTCGTCGGCGGAAAGCTTGCTGTCGGCATTCTTGTCGAATTTTTTCACGACTTCGTCGGCGTTGTAGGGCTGGCCGGCACCGGATTTTCCGGCGCCTTTTTCAGCGGGCTTGTCCGCGGCGATGCTGGTGCCAATGGTGAGTACTGCGGCGGCGGCAGCGAGGGTCAGTGTGGTGATTTTCATGAATTCAGGGATCGGTTGTTGGGATTTGTTTTGTTGAGGACGGGCCGGAGCACCAGGACGACGGAGCCGCCGCAGTGTTTCCGGTGACCATCTGGCGTGTTCGACGCCTTTCCATGTTTACCCATTCATCGCGAAATGTGCGAGCTGTTGCTGAGGGCGGGGTCGGATTTTTCCCGATGGTGCTGGTTCGGCCATGTATTTCTGCGCTGAGGGCTGGGGAAAGGGCGGGGGGGGGCGGGCCTTGTGATCTTGTGGAATTTCCCTCCTTTTCAAGCAGGGAAGGCGTGCTAGGTTCCTCCCGTCCGGCGGATCTCTGAGCAACAGGGGCGCCGGCTCCTTTTTTCCACACACACGACATGGGCAAGACACTGTTTGAAAAAGTCTGGGAGGCGCACACCGTGCGTCAGTTGCCGAACGGGCAAACGCAACTCCTGATCGGAACGCACCTCATTCACGAGGTGACGAGCCCTCAGGCCTTCGGCATGCTGCGCGACCTCGGGCTGAAGGTGAAGTACCCGCACCGCACCTTTGCGACGGTGGATCACATTGTGCCCACTGACGAGCGGAAGGAGCCTTTCTCCGATCCGCTGGCCGATGCGATGATCAAGGAACTGGCCCGCAACGCCAGGGATTTCGGCATCACGTATTTCGACCTCGCCAGCGGCCGCCAGGGGGTGGTGCACGTGGTGGGACCGGAGCAGGGGATCACGCAGCCGGGAACGACCATCGCGTGCGGTGACTCGCACACGGCGACGCACGGGGCGTTTGGCGCCATCGCTTTCGGCATCGGGACGACGCAGGTGCGCGACGTGCTGGCCACGCAGACGATGGCGATGAGCAAGCCCAAAGTCCGCCGGATCAACGTGGATGGCCGTCTTGGGCCGGGCGTGTATGCGAAGGACGTGATCCTGCACATCATCGCCCTGCTGGGGGCCAAGGGCGGGATCGGCTACGCCTACGAATACGGTGGGGAGGTCATCGAGGACATGTCCATCGAAGAGCGGATGACGGTGTGCAACATGTCCATCGAGGGCGGGGCGCGCTGTGGTTACGTCAATCCTGACGAAAAGACGTTCAGGTATTTGCAGGGCCGTCCCTACAGCCCGAAGGGGGCTGAGTGGGACGCTGCCGTGGCAAACTGGGAGTCCATGGCTTCCGATCCGGACGCCCACTATGACGACGTGGTGAACATCCGGGCCGAAGACATCGCCCCGAGTGTGACGTGGGGCGTTTCTCCCGACCAGGGGCTGCCCATCACCGGCTTGATCCCGACGCTGGAGGACGCGGACGATGATGCGGAGCGCCTGAGCATTCAGGAGGCGCTGGAATACATGAAGCTGGAAGGCGGCGCGCCGATCAAGGGCACCAAAGTCGACGTGGCCTTCATCGGCTCCTGCACGAATGGCCGGGTGAGCGATTTCCGCGAAGTGGCGAAATACCTGCGCGGTCACAAGGTGTCCCCGCATGTGAAGGCGATTGCCGTTCCCGGCAGCCAGATCGTGGACGCCCTCTGCCGCAAGGAAGGGCTGGATGTGATCTTCACTGAGGCCGGCTTTGAGTGGCGCGGCGCAGGCTGCTCCATGTGCCTGGCCATGAATCCGGACAAGCTCGTCGGCGACCAGCTGTGCGCCAGCTCCAGCAACCGGAACTTCAAAGGCCGCCAGGGCAGCCCCACGGGCCGCACGATCCTGATGAGCCCGGTCATGGTGGCTGCCGCCGCCGTGACAGGCGCGGTGGCGGATGCCCGCGAGGTCTTCGGCGTGAAGGAGCCAATCCTCCTCGCGTAACGTCGGCTTGATTTGAAAAGAGCCGCTCCCTGCGATAGGGGGCGGCTCTTTTTGCTTTTCAGCCAGGCCGCAGAGCCAGGAGGCTGAGGCGGTCGCGCAGGGCCTGGAGGCCGGGCTCGCCGAGGGTGGAAGTGGGGATGATTTCGATCTTCTTGTACTTCCGCTTCAGCGCCTTCAAGTTTTCCGCTGCACCTTCGAGATCCATTTTGTTGGCGATGATGATCCACTCCTGCTTGGCTAGGTCGGCGTTGTAGAGGCTGACTTCCGTCCGGAGCGAGGCGAGGTCCTTCATGGGATCGCGCCCGTCCACGCCGCCCATGTCCAGGACGAAAAGGAGGACGCGGCAGCGCATGATGTGGCGCAGGAACTCGTGGCCGAGGCCGCGGTTTTCATGAGCCCCTTCGATGAGGCCCGGAATGTCCGCCACGCTGGTGCGCAGGAATCCCGGGTAGTCGATGATGCCGACCATGGGCTGCAAGGTGGTGAACGGGTAGGCGGCGATTTTTGGTTTTGCGGCGCTCAGGGCTGCGACGAGGCTGGATTTCCCGGCGTTGGGGAAGCCGACCATGCCGGCGTCCGCGATTTTCCGCAACTCAAAGAAGTAGTGCCCCTCCTCGCCCGGCACGCCGAGGGTGTGCTCTTCGGGCGCGCGGTTGGTGGCGGTTTTAAAGTTCATGTTGCCCTTGCCACCCTTGCCGCCTTTGCACAAAACGAAGCGCTCGCCGATGTGGACGAGGTCGGCGATCATTTCACCGGGCTCGCCGTCCTCTGTCCTGGCGTAGACGACGGTGCCGGCGGGAACCTTGCAGATTTTGTCCTTGCCGCCGCGTCCGGTCATCTGGCGCCGCCCGCCGGACTGGCCGTCGGTGGCGATGATCTTTGGGTTGTAAAAGAGTGAGCGCAGGCTGTCGGTGTGGGTGTCCACCTCCAGGATGACGTTGCCCCCCCGGCCGCCATCGCCGCCGTCGGGGCCGCCCTTGGGCAGGAACTTGGCGCGAATCCAGTGAACAATTCCATTGCCCCCATTGCCCGCTCTTGCATAAACCTTCAGATGATCAACAAACATCGGGGCACCCTAGCCGCTTGGGCGGAATGATCAATCACGCATTCATCATCGGCGGCCGGGCCTCCGGGATAATTAGCGGGGTTTCTTGTCGTTCCGCGCGGTTTTTTCGGCTGACGGGGCCGGAGAGGCGGGCTTTTTCCCCGTGGAGCCGGCAGTGCCGGAGGAAGGCGGGGCTGCGGCGAGTGCGGCGATGGAGGCTGCCTGAGTGGCGGCGGGCAGGGAGGCCAGGGCGCGTGCGACTTGAGGGTCTGCAGGATTGAGCCGGCGCGCCCGCTCGAAGGCCTCAGCGGCCAGGTCGGCCCGTCCCTGGCCCAGCTGGCTGTAGCCCATGATCAGCCGCGTGCGCGGGGTGTCGTGGCCTTCCTTTATCAGGGCGGCGGTAGCATTGGCGGCGATGTCGAAACGGCGCACCTCGTTTGCCAGCTCGCCAAGTTTCAGCGCACTGACGTGATCAAAGGGTTTTTCGGCCGTCAGTTTCTGCAACATCTCGATTGCGCGGGCCGAATCCCCGGCCTGCGCGTAGACCATGGCCTGCCAGCGCCGGGCGCGCGAGGAAGGGTGGGCCCTGGCAAACTCCTCCACGGCCTGCACGGCGGAAGTTTTTAGTTTGGTTTCAAGAAGGAGATTCAGGTAGTCTTGGAAGCCGTCTTCGTCGGCAAACCCGGAGCCGAAGACCTGGCGGTATGCCTCCATGGCCGGGACCGTCATTCCCCGGCCCCTGAGCAGCCGGGCTCTGAGGGCCTGCAGGGAAAGGGTCTGGCTCACCAGGGATTTGCCCGTTTCGATCCACTTCAGTGCACCGGCGGCATCCCCGGCGGCGTTGCGTGCCCGGGCTATTTGTTCGAGCGTCCCGGCGTCACGTGTGTTTCCACTCGTGAAGGCGGCTTCCAGCTTTTTCAGCTTCTCCAGCTCTTCCGGCGTGCCTTTCAGGAGGGGTTGCAGGCCCCTGTCTGGCGGAGCCTGGCCAAGGTCCTGACCGCGGGAGGCGGCAGTGCCTTCACGCCACTGAAAAGTGCTCACAATCCGCGCAGCCTCTTTTTCCAGCCACTCCCTCCGGGACGGGGCGGCATAGGAGGTGAACTGAAAGACGCGCTGATCGCTGGCTCCTACGAAGAGATTGAGGCTCACCGTGCCGGGCGTGTCCTTCAGTTCGGCTTCCATCTGGTTGTGCATGAAGGCAACCCCTCCCGCCTGCAGAGTGTTCTGGCTGAGAATTTTGAGACCTTTGCAGCCAAGGCGGAAAACATTGATTTGGAGACTGTTCAGGCTTTCGAGCTTGTCAGTGGGCAGGTCCGGTGGCAGCGGACCGCTGGCCGCGGCAAAAAAGGCGGCGAAATCCCCGGTGACAAAGACGGCGTCCGCCTCGTTGGACACGCGGGCGGCCAGCGCGCTGGGGGCCAGGATCCACTCCCCGTCCGGGTGCGGAAGGCGATAGCTGCCGTTGGTGGGGGAGACCGCTTCATGCGCATCCTTTGTCCTGGCGGCGGCCAGCAGTGCGACGCCGGGCTGTCCGAGGAGGGCCGCCTTGATCCTGGCGTGGCCAAATTCATGCTGAAGCGCGAGGAGTGTACCGCCAGAGGCCAGTCCGGCACCACCCAGCAGGACTGTGCCCCACGCGTGCAGCCGCCCGCGATCCCAGGCGTTCTTCTTCCGGGAGTATTGCCTCAGCCCATAAATGGCCAGGATGATCGCCGGAATGGACAGCAAGGCGACCAGCCAGACGCCGACGGCAGCCAGATTTCCTGTTTTAAGAATCAGACG
Organism: bacterium; assembly: GCA_031411255.1. Taxonomy (GTDB): domain Bacteria; phylum Verrucomicrobiota; class Verrucomicrobiia; order Verrucomicrobiales; family V1-33; genus JANOAS01. The sequence goes on along the minus strand of JANOAS010000032.1, from coordinate 14,133 downwards.
GTCAATCAGCAGCAAGGCAATGGCAAGGCTGGCCCCGGACAGGAACAGGGACAACGACCAGGCGCAATGGTGCTGGGTCTTCTTCCTCCGCCCATTGGCCAGGCAGCGGAAGCACAGCCACAGGCAAAAGGCTGCGCAGGCGGTCGCAACAATGAGCTGCGGCAAGGACGAAGCGTTGGAAGAGGCAAAAAGCATGGCGGGGAGGCGTGGAATATATTATGGAAATTTTAAAAGTATACGAAAATTATAGCCATTCCGTTTGATTTTTGTGAAGAACTGAGCCAGTAAACGGCACAGTCCCGGATTTTCTGTGGACAAGAGCGCAGTCGGGCGGATGGGAAGAACCAGTCCATTGCCCGCCCTGCATGACCACAGAACTGCCGTCCACCGATCCGTCCCCCCACCCCAGGCCAAGCGCCCGGCGCCGGCTTCCCATCCCGGGACCGCCGCGAGGGGTGAGGCTGCGGTTCTGGCAGTCGGCGTTGATCCTCGCTTTTCTCTGGGCCGCCATTTACATGGCCGGACTCGGAGCGCCAGAGCTGAAAGGGGAGGAGGGGCGCCGGATTTTGCCCGCGATCCACATGGTGGAGTCCGGGGACTGGGTCGTCCCAATCATGGAAGGCCAGCCATTTCTGCGCAAGCCACCCGGCATCAACTGGGCCATCGCCACCAGCATGCTCCTCCTCGAGCGCCGGGACGAGCTGGCGGCGCGACTGCCCTCCGCCCTCAGCGTGCTGGCCCTGGCCTACGCCGGACTGCTGGCGGGCAGGGGACTGCTCGGCGGCTCTGCGGGCGGGCTGATCCTGGGGGTGATCCTCCTCACCAGCGCCGGGTGCATTGAAAAAGGGCGCCTTGCGGAAATCGAAGCCCTGTATGTGTCGCTGACAGGCATCGCCATCCTCGCCTGGGCCGGGCTGTGGCGCGTGGAGGCTTCAAAGTGGTTCACGTGGACGATCCCCTTTCTGTTTCTCGGGGCCGGTTGGCTGGTCAAGGGACCCCCGCATCTCATCTTTTTCTACGGACTGGTCGTCGCTGCGCTCTGGAAAGACAGGAGCCTGCGTGAGCTGTGGCACCCGGCACACTTCGCCGGATGGGGGATCATGGCGGCCCTCTTTGGGCCGTGGGCCTGGCTTTGCCGCCAGCGACTGGCCGGTCTGCTGCCTGAGGTGAAAACCGAAAACGAATGGATCGCCCAGCTGACCAGCCGGTTGAATGGCGACGAGTTCCAGTTCACCAGCTGGCTGGCTGCCCCGTGGCAGAGCCTGATCATGCTGCTCCCATGGGGGTTGATTCTGGTCTTTTTCTGGCGGCGACTTCCGGCCGTGGCGGAAAAGCTGGGCGGCCGCGACAAGCCATTGATCAACGGGTTTCGCTTCGGCCTGCTTGTGACCTTCCTCGTCATCATCCTTCTGCCGGAGTCCCGCTCCCGTTTTGTGCTGCCGCTGCTCGCACCGGCCGCCCTGCTCAGTGCCGTCCTGGTCGTTCACGATCTGCCCGCTGCGTGGCAGAAACGGTGGCAGGCAGCGGCCCTCGGCCTGATGGGCCTCCTCAGCCTGGCCGGTGCCGTGGCCCCCTGGTTGTTGCCGGGCGTCGCAGCCCCCTTCGCGGCGACGGCCAGCCTTGTCTGCGCCTTTGCCATTTGGCGTGTGTGGCTGAAGTTAAACAGCCTCGCCCAGCCGCTCCTTTTCGTCATCACCTCCGGCCTGGCCTTCGCGCTCTTCGGCGCCATCAATGCCGCCGTCATCAATCCCGCCACCCGCACCCGGGACAACTCCCGCCCCGTCGGCCGGGCCATCAGCGATGCCGTGCCGCCCGGAGCCCTGCTCGCCATTCTGAATCCAGGCAGCGCCACCAGCCCTCCCACGCCACTGCACTGGCGGTTCTACCTGAGGTGTGAGCACGTCGTCTTCCCAAGGCTTTCCCAGCTGCCGGAAAACACCGGAGCCCTCCTCGTCAAGGCATCCGCCAGAGCGGAGGAGAAGACCGCCAGGAAACTGGAGCAGATGGGGTTCATGAAGGAGCTGCTCTCCCTCAAGGACGAGCACGGCACCGCCTTCGTCCTCCTGACCCGCGAAAACGGCGCGGAAGAGGCAGTTGGCCGTCCCACCGTGCGCCCAGCGCGGAAATAACACCAGTTTCCTCCCGAACTCGGCCTCAATCCGTGGAAAAAGTCAGCAAAACCCAACGAATAGGCCTGAAAAAGGAGAAATATCCCTTGCCATACTTGGAATCCGAGTAGAATTCGCGCCTCACTTTATGTCCGTAGCAATTCGTCTCCGCCGGGAAGGCACCAAGAACACGCCCTATTATCGCATCGTTGTGGCCGACTCGCGCAGTCGCCGCGACGGGAGCTTCATCGAGCTTTTGGGCACATACGACCCTCTCAAAGAAGGGGAAAATTACAAAGTCGATCTCGCCAAGGCGACCGACTGGATCTCGAAGGGGGCAAAACCTTCCGAGACCGTGGCCAGCATCCTCCGCAAAGCGAAGGTCAAAGCCGGTTAATTCCACAGTGGTCAATTCGCGCTTCCCACGAAGAGCGGTCCTGATCTGAATTCTGAAACGAGGCGGACCATGTCCGCCTCGTTTTCTTTTCGTTCCTGGAGCAGATTTGCGCAGGAACAGGCGCTCTGAACCGTCAAGGCGGCTGGAAAAACCAGATTTCGAGCGCCAATCGAGCCAGAATTGGAAAAATCGGCAGATTTTTGAATTTTGTGTCAATTAAAAAGTTGCGTATTGCAAAATTCCGCTAGATTCCAGACTCCCGGGTTTTTCATCATGCCGAATTGGCCATTTGCGCAAGTTGCTATCTCCCACCGGTGCCCTCCCATGCGTACGCTACCTGACACCCACGTTCATTTCGTCTCCTCATGCCTCCGTGCGCGGTTGGCAGGGGATAATCTGCGTTATATAAGCAGATTGGGAGCCGCGCCAGACCTGCCTCCGCTCTGACTGCAGGTCCTTCCGGTGCCATTCAACACCGGATTTTCCCCACCGCCCTCTCCGGGTGGCGGGTTTGCCCGAAGCCCCAGGCTTCACGTTTCTTCGACATCGACAGCCTAGATTTAACAAACCCCAGCCGGGTTTATCACAGTCCACCGCGGCCTGCCGCGCCGCTTCATTCGTTTGCACTGCCTGATCAGCAGCCACACCCAACCAATACCACCCACCGACACCATGTCAGAACGCCTCTACTTCGGAAAAATCGCGGAGGTCCTCGAGCCGCCGAACCTCATCGAAGTCCAGATTGAATCCTACAAGGATTTTCTGCAAACCACCTTGCCTGCTTCCAAGCGCGTGGTGACAGGCCTCCAGGCCGTCTTCAAGGAAGTTTTTCCCATTGAGAGCTATGATGGCAAGGTCATCCTCAATTTCAGCCACTATGAAATTGGCGAACCCAAGCTGACGGCCCACCAGGCGCAGCGCGATGGTGAAACTTTCAGCGCGCCTCTCTACGTCACTTTCACCCTTAAGGATGAAGCAGGCACCAAGGAAGAGCGCGTCTACATGGGTGAACTTCCGCTCATGACCGACCGCGGCACCTTTGTCATTAATGGCGCGGAGCGGGTCGTCGTCTCCCAGCTGCATCGCTCCCCGGGCGTCTGCTTCGAAAAATCCTTCCACCTGAACGGCAAGGAACTCTTCGGTTTCCGGATCATCCCGGACCGCGGCTCCTGGCTTGAGGTCCAGTTCGACACGAACGACCTCCTCTACGTCTACCTCGACCGCCGCCGTCGTCGTCGGAAATTCCTCGCCAGCACCTTCCTGCGTGCCATTGGTTTCGGGACGGATTCCGACATCATCAAGGAATTCTACGAGACTGAGAACCTCAAGCTCACCAAGACCCTCGAGGAAGAGGAGATCGCGACCAAGGTGCCCTTCACCGACGTTCTCGACGGTGAGATCACGGTGGCCCGGGCTTACGAGCCACTGACAGTCGGCGTGGTGCGCCAGCTGATCGACCTCGGCCACAAGAACATTGAAATCATCGACCTCAAAACTCAGGACGACACTCTGATCAAGTCCCTGAAGAAGGATCCTGCCAAGGACGAGGAAGAAGCCCTCAAGGACATTTACCGCCGTCTGCGCCCCGGGGATCCCCCGACGGTGCCGAACGCCCGCGCCCTGCTGAAGCGCCTGTTCTTTGATCCCAAAAAGTATGACCTGACCCGCGTCGGTCGGTACAAGATCAACCAGAAGCTGAGCCTGACCGAACGCGAAGACCAGCGCATCATGACGAAGGAGGACTTTGTCGCCTCCATGAAGTACCTTTTCAAGCTGAAGCGGGATGAAGGTGTTCTGGACGACATTGACCACCTTGGCAGCCGCCGCGTGCGGGCCGTGGGGGAACTGCTGGCCAATCAGTGCCGCGTGGGTCTCGCCCGCACGGAGCGTCTGGTGAAGGAGCGCATGACCCTGTTTGACGTGAACATGGAGGGCATGACGCCCGCCAAGCTGATCAACCCGAAGGCACTGAGCGCGCTCGTTCGCGACTTCTTTGGCCGCAGCCAGCTGAGCCAGTTCATGGACCAGACGAATCCGCTTGCCGAACTGACGCACAAGCGCCGTCTCTCCGCCCTCGGACCAGGCGGTCTGAATCGCGATCGCGCCGGTTTCGAAGTGCGGGACGTTCACGCCTCCCACTACGGCCGCATCTGCCCGATTGAAACGCCGGAAGGTCCGAACATCGGTCTGATCAATTCTATGTCCTGCTTTGCGCGGATCAACGAATTCGGCTTCATCGAAACGCCCTACCGGAAAATCACCGGCGGTGTGGTTCAGAGCAAGATCGAGTACCTCACCGCCGACCAGGAGGAGAATTACTGGATCGCGCAGGCGAACAACATGATCGACGACAAGGGGCACTTCCTGAGCAAGAAGATCACGGTTCGTTATCGTGGTGACTTCCTCGAAGTCGAGCCCAACGAAGCCGGTCTGATGGACGTTTCGCCCAAGCAGCTCGTCTCCGTCGCCGCCTCGCTGATTCCCTTCCTCGAGCACGATGACGCGAACCGCGCACTGATGGGCTCGAACATGCAGCGCCAGGGCGTGCCTCTTCTCATCACCGAGGCCCCCCTCGTGGGCACCGGCATGGAGTCCAAGGCTGCCCGTGATTCCCGCGCCGTGGTCGTGTGCGAGTCCAAGGGCAAGGTGGCCGCCGCCTGTGCTGAGGTCATCGTCGTCACCAAGGACGGCAAGCTCCCCGTGAGCGACGCTGACTTCCTGGCCGACTGCTTCAGTGTCAAGCACAACCCGGACCGCGAGATCTTTGTCTACCCGCTGCGCAAGTTCATGCGCTCCAACGCGGGAACCTGCATCAACCAGAAGCCCCTCGTCCGCAAGGGCCAGGCGGTAAAGGTTGGCGATGTGCTGGCCGACGGTCCCTGCACCGACAACGGTGAACTTGCCCTCGGACGCAACGTGCTGGTCGCGTTCATGCCTTGGAACGGATACAACTTCGAGGACGCCATCACCATTTCCGAGAAGGTGGTCAAGGAGGACATCTACACTTCCATCCACATCGAGGAATTCTCCGTGGGCGCCCGTGACACCAAGCTCGGCCCTGAAGAAATCACCCGTGACATCCCGAACGTCGGCGAAGAGGCTTTGAAAAACCTTGGCACAGACGGCGTCGTCCGCGTGGGTGCTGAAGTGAAGCCTGGCGACATTCTGGTCGGCAAGATCACTCCTAAGTCCGAAACGGAACTGGCTCCTGAAGAGCGCCTCCTGCGCGCGATCTTCGGGGAGAAAGCCGCCGACGTGAAAGACACCTCCCTGCGTGTTCCCTCGGGCTGCACCGGCATCGTCATGGATGTCCGCGTGTCCAGCCGCAAGGAGCAGAACAAGGAAAAACTCAGCGCCGCCGAACACCGGAAGCAGCTCAAGCAGATCGAAGACGAGCACAAGACCAAGCTCGGCGAACTGACTGAAGCCCTGACCGAAAAGCTGGCTGACGTGCTCCTGAACGAGAAGATCCCGCTCGACGTGGTCAACGGCCAGACCGGTGAAATCATCATCGGAGCCAACAAGAAGATCACGAAGACCGTCCTGCACCGCCTCGCGGAGTGTCACGACACGATTGAGATCGACCCGAGCCCGATTCGTCAGAAGATCGTGGACATCATCAGCGGATTCGAGCAGAAATTCGCCGACCTCGACATGGAACGGGAGCGTGCTCTCGACCGCATTGAGGCTGGCGATGAAGTCGATCCGGGCATCATCAAGGAAGTGAAGGTCTACATTGCCTCGAAGCGGAAACTTTCCGTCGGGGACAAGATGGCCGGTCGTCACGGAAACAAGGGGGTCGTCGCGACCATCGTTCCGGAACAGGACATGCCCTTCCTCGAAGACGGCAGCCCGGTCGACATCTGCTTGAACCCGCTCGGCGTGCCTTCGCGGATGAACGTGGGCCAGGTTCTTGAGACCCACCTTGGCGTTGCTGCCAAGGCTCTCGGCCTCAAGATCGCCACGCCCGTGTTTGACGGTATTCCTGAAGAGCGGGTGCTGAAGTACCTCGCCGACGCCAAGAAGACCCCGGGTTGGGAATGGATCGGCCTCAACGGCAAGAGCCGCCTCTTCGACGGCCGCACCGGCGATCCGATTCACCAGGAGGTCGTGGTTGGCTACATCTACATCATGAAGCTGGGCCACCTTGTCGCAGACAAGATCCACGCCCGTGCGGTGGGACCCTACAGCCTCGTCACCCAGCAGCCGCTGGGGGGCAAGGCCCAGTATGGCGGCCAGCGCTTCGGGGAAATGGAGGTCTGGGCGCTGGAAGCTTACGGCGCCGCCTACACGCTTCAGGAGCTGCTCACCGTCAAGTCTGACGACGTGCAGGGCCGGACGCGCATTTACGAATCCATCGTCAAGGGGGACAACACCCTTGAGGCGGGCACTCCGGAATCGTTCAACGTGCTGGTCAAAGAAATGCAGTCACTCGGCCTCTCGGTCAAGGTTTCCAACGCCAGCGGCGCCGTCGTCGGCGACACGAACCATGGCACTCCGTCTGGTGGCGGGGCCGCCGCCGCCGGAGCGGATCCGCTCGCCGGATTCATCATGTAACCTGAACCCAAAAAGCGAAACACACTTCGAAACAAACTCACTATGAGCGTCGAAAATTATCTTGGAGAACTTTTCGGGGGCGAAACCCGCACGTCGGGCTTCGATCAGGTTGCCATCACCGTGGCCAGCCCGGACACCATTCGCAGCTGGTCCAGCGGCGAGGTGAAAAACCCTGAAACCATCAACTACCGCACGTTCAAACCCGAAAAAGCGGGTCTGTTCTGCGAGCGCATCTTCGGCCCCACCCGGGACTGGGAGTGCGCCTGCGGCAAATACAAGCGCATCAAGCACAAGGGCGTCGTCTGCGACCGTTGCGGCGTGGAAGTCACCCTGAGCCGCGTCCGCCGCGAGCGCATGGGCCACATCGAACTGGCCGTGCCCGTGACGCACATCTGGTTCTACAAGTGCATGCCCAGCCGTCTCGGACTCATGCTCGACATGAGCGCCCGCCAGCTGGAGCGCGTCATCTATTACGAAGATTACATCGTGATCGATGCCGGCAGCACGCCGATGAAGAAAGCCCAGCTGCTCACCGAGCAGGAATTCCGTGAAGCGGAAGATCAGTACGGTGACTCCTTCCGCGCCGGCATGGGTGCGGAGGCCGTGCGCGAGCTGCTCGCCAGCGTGAACCTGGCGGAGACCGTGACTGAGTTGGAGGAGGCGATGAACCGCACCCGTTCCAAGCAGGTCCGCAAGAAGATCGCCAAGCGTCTGAAGCTCGCCCAAGGCTTCGCCAACAGCCACTCGCGTCCCGAGTGGATGGTGCTCGAGGTTCTGCCGGTGATCCCGCCGGATCTGCGCCCCCTCGTTCCCTTGGAAGGCGGACGCTTCGCCACCTCCGACCTGAACGACCTCTATCGTCGCGTCATCAACCGGAACAACCGTCTGCGCAATCTTCTTCACCTGAAGACTCCCGACGTCATCATCCGGAACGAAAAACGCATGCTCCAGGAGGCTGTGGACGCCCTTTTTGACAACGGCCGTCATGGCCGCGCCGTCACCGGTGCGGGCAACCGTCCGCTGAAGTCCCTGAGCGACATGCTCAAGGGCAAGGGTGGTCGCTTCCGTCAAAACCTGCTCGGAAAACGCGTCGACTACTCCGGCCGTTCCGTCATCGTCATCGGTCCGGATCTGAAGCTCAACCAGTGCGGTCTGCCCAAGAAAATGGCGCTCGTGCTGTTCGAACCCTTCATTATCCGCCGCCTGAAGGAGCTGGGCTACGTGCACACCGTCCGCAGCGCGAAGAAGATGATCGAGCGCCGCACGCCGGAAGTGTGGGACATCCTGGAAGAAGTGACGACCGGACACCCGGTCCTCCTCAACCGGGCGCCCACGCTGCACCGTCTGTCCATTCAGGCGTTTGAACCCGTCCTCATCGAGGGCGAGGCCATCCGCGTTCACCCCCTCGTTTGTACGGCCTACAACGCCGACTTCGACGGTGACCAGATGGCGGTTCACGTGCCGCTCTCCGTTGAAGCCCAGATGGAAGCCCGCATGCTCATGCTGGCCCCGAACAACATCTTCTCTCCCTCCAGCGGCAAGCCGATCACCACTCCATCGCAGGACATTCCGCTTGGTTCCTACTTCCTCACCCATTACCGGAATTTCCCGGTTCGGGCCGAAGGAAAAGAAGAGCCGCGCAAGCCCCTGTTTGGCGATGTTTCGGAAGTCGAATTCGCCCTGAGCGAAGGCGGCGTCGAGCTGCACCAGATGATCCGGTTCAAGAACCCGGACTTCGGCATGGACTCTGTGTTCGGCGTCAAGGACCTTCGCGTCATTGAGACCACCCCGGGCCGTGTCCGCTGGAACGAGATCTGGCCCAAAGGGCTGGGCTTCATCAATAAGACCGTCGGCAAGAAGGAACTCTCCGACGTCATCTGGCGCTGCTGGCAGGTTTCCGGCCAGGCTGAAACCGTCCTCGCACTGGACCGTCTGAAGCACCTTGGCTTCCGCGCGGCGACCCAGTCCGGGTGCTCCATCGGCATCACGGACATGGTCATCCCTTCGGACAAAAAGGACACCCTCGCCAAGGCGCACGACCAGGTGGAGGAAGTCGGCAAGCAGTACCGCCGCGGCATCATCACCCCGGGCGAGCGCCAGCAGCGCGTCATCGACATCTGGACGACCGCCGGCGACGAACTGCAGAAGGCCGTGTTCCGGAATCTGGAGTACAACGACGGCAAGAAGTACCCGAACCCGCTGTTCATGATGGTGGACTCCGGAGCACGGGGCAACCGCCAGCAGATCAAACAGCTGGGCGGGATGCGCGGTCTCATGGCCAAGCCCTCGGGCGAGATCATCGAGCGCCCGATCACCTCGAACTTCCGCGAAGGTCTTTCCGTTCTGGAATACTTCATCTCGACTCACGGCGCCCGAAAGGGTCTGGCCGACACCGCGCTCAAGACGGCGGACTCCGGTTACATGACCCGGAAGCTCGTCGACGTGGCGCAGGACGTCATCGTCACCGAGGACGACTGCGGCACCACCAACGGCATCGTCATCCGTTCCCTCTACGAAGGCGACGAAGAAGTGGTGGAACTGAAGACCCGCGCCTACGGCCGCACCAGCTGCGAGAAGATCCTCGACCCGGTCACGGGGGACATCATTGTCTCCGTGGACATGATCATCGAGGAGGCTCAGTCCAACAAGCTCCAGAAGATCGGCGTCGAGCAGTTGAAGATCCGTTCCGTGCTGACTTGCGAAAGCAAGCGCGGTTGCTGCGCCAAGTGCTACGGTCTGAGCCTCGCCACCCAGGCGAAGGTGAAGATCGGCGAGGCGGTCGGCATCGTGGCCGCCCAGTCCATCGGCGAGCCTGGAACCCAGCTGACCATGCGTACCTTCCACATTGGTGGTATTGCCACGGGCAACTTGAAACAGCCCCGCATCATCCTCAAGAACAAAGGCTTCATCCGCTACAACGACGTCCGCGTCGTCGAGTTCGTGGAAGGCGGCTGGATCGTGCTCAACAAGAACGGTTCCCTCAGCGTCCACGACGACAAGGGACTCGAACTCGAGAGCCACAAGCTGCTCGTCGGAACGGTCATCATCACGCCGAACGGCGGCGCAGCCAAGAAGGGCGAGCAGGTCGCGACGTGGGATCCTTACAACGTGCCGATTCTCACCGAGAAGGCCGGTCGCGTCGAGTTCAAGGACATGATCGAGGGCATCACCCTCGGCAAGGAAGTGGACAAGGAAACCGGAGCCAAGGGCCTCGTCGTCATCCCTCACAAGGAGGACCTGCACCCGCAGATCGTCATCGAGGATCCGAAGACCAAGGAAGTCCTCGCCAGCTACAGCATTCCCGCCGGGGCTCACCTGGTCGTGAAAAAAGGCGACAAGGTTCCCGGAGGAACGCTCCTGGCCAAGACGCCGCGGAAGGTGTCGAAGAACAAGGACATCACCGGGGGTCTTCCCCGGGTGGCCGAACTCTTCGAGGCCCGGAAGCCGAAGGACCATTGCGTTATTGCCCGCATCGACGGCATTCTGGAAATCGGAGGCCTGACCCGCGGCAAGCAGCGCGTCATCGTTCGCGATGTCGAGACCGCCGAGGAAGTCGAGCACCTCATCGCCCGCGACAAGCATCTCATCGTCTCCACGGGTGACATCGTGAAGAAGGGTGAGCAGCTTACCGAGGGACCGGTGATCCCGCACGAGATCCTTGAGATCTGCGGACCGCAGGAACTCCAGGAGCACTTGGTCAACGAAGTGCAGGAGGTTTACCGTCTCCAGGGCGTGGAAATTAACGACAAGCACATCGAGATCATCATCCGTCAGATGCTGCGCAAGGTGAAGATCACCGAGCCGGGCGACACCGAGTTCCTCTGGGGCGACCAGGTGGACCGCGTCGACTTCGAGCGCGAGAACCAGCGCATCTCCGAGCAGGGGGGCAAGCCGGCAGAAGGTGAGCCTGTTCTCCTCGGCATCACGAAGGCCTCTCTCGAGACCGACTCGTTCATCTCCGCCGCGTCCTTCCAGGACACGACGCGCGTCCTCACGGATGCCGCCACTCTCGGGAAGATCGACTTCCTCCGCGGCTTCAAGGAAAACGTCATCATGGGTCACCTCATCCCTGCCGGCACCGGTTTCGAAACGAACCGAGGCATCAGGATTTACGAGGACGGCGTGGCTGACTCTGCCGAGCTGACCGCCGCCGGCGCGTAGTCCGACCGAAAATCAATCGCAGCCTCGGAGTCGCAGGACTCCGGGGCTTTTTTATTCCCAGGCTGGGTGCGGCGTGGCCGCCGCCCGGAGGCAAATTCGGAGACATTGCCTGGGGGCGTTTCCTGGCGACAATTCCGGCATTCCGCCTACCATGCGCGGCATGAATCGCGCCGTTCTTTCCCTGCTTGCGCTGGCCTGTGCCGGCTCCGTTTCCGCCCGTGAACTCCAGCCGAAGCCCGCAGAGTCGGCGCTGGCACGCTATGAAGGCTGGCTCGCTCCGGCTCCGAAGGGGCTGGTGCTGAAAAAGGGCGACCGTCTCGCCATCGTGGGGGACTCCATCACGGAGCAAAAAATGTACAGCCGGATCATGGAGACCTACTTGGCCGTCTGTCGGCCGGATCTTCAGGTGGCCTGCCGCCAGTATGGCTGGAGCGGCGAGCAGGCCTCTGGATTTCTGAACCGGATGAAGAACGACTGCCTGCGTTTCCAGCCCACTGTGGCGACGACCTGCTACGGCATGAATGACCACCGCTACGTGCCCTACGAGGACGAGATCGGCGCGACTTACCGGCAGAACCAGACAGCGGTGGTGAAGACTTTCAAGGAAGCGGGTGTGCGCGTCGTCCTCGGTTCGCCCGGCACCATCGCCACCGTGCCCGGCTGGGTGAAGAGCGCAAAGGGGACCTGGGAGGATCTGAACAACTCGCTCTGCCGCCTGCGGAACATCGACATCGAAATCGCCGAGGCGGAGGGCGTCGGGTTCGCCGACGTTTACTGGCCGATGCTCACGGCGGCGGTGGAGGCGAAAAAGAAGTTCGGCGACGGCTACCACCTCTCCGGTGGCGACGGCGTCCATCCCGGCTGGGCGGGCCAGGTGATAATGGCTTCCGCGTTTCTCAGCGGCCTCGGGCTGGATGGGGACATCGGCACGCTCACCGTGGATCTGGCCGCTGGAAAAGGGGAGGGGAGCGAGGGCCACACCGTGACTGGTTTCACCAACGGTGAACTGCATGTCACCAGCACCCGCATCCCCTTTTGCGCCGAGCCGGGCGACCTGGCCAGTGACAATTCAGTCCGCTCCGGCATGGCCCTGGCGGGCTTCTGGGAAAAGCTCAATCGTTTCGTGCTGAAGGTGAAAAATGCCCCTGCGGGCGGGGCGAAGGTGACCTGGGGCGCGGAGGGGAAGGATTTCACGAAGGATCAGCTGGAGAAGGGGGTGAACCTGGCCGAGCACTTTGCCGTCAACCCGTGCAGCGCGCTCTTCGACAAGGTGTCCGCAGCCGTTGAGGCGAAGCAGAAGTACGAGACCCGCCAGATCAAGGAAATCTTCCACGGCCCCGAGGGCAGCGCCGACCCCGAGGGGGCGGCGGCGGTGACGGAAAAGGTTCACGTCAAGCTGGTTGCTGCTCTTGCGAAGGCGCTCAAGTTCCCCGTCGAGCACGTGATCAAGATCGAAGCGAAGTGAGCGAGTACCGGCAGGGGGACTCGAACCCCCACAGGACTAGGTCCCAACGGATTTTAAGTCCGGTGCGTCTACCATTCCGCCATGCCGGCCAGACTCGAACACCCCATGCCTAGGCCATCTCCCCGCGCGTGGCCAGCCGTTTTTCCACGGCGGGGAAAAGAAACACCCTGCAGCAGCGCCGGACGCCCTCACGGACGCAGGATCACCTTGATCAGCGGCTCCTTGCCGGAGTGCAGGCGGTGAAACATGGAGGCCCCCTCCTCCAGGGGGACGACGGCGCTCAGGAGCGGTGTGATGTTGATGCCACCGTCGGCTATCGCATCCAGGCCCTCCTGGTATTCGCCGGCGCTGGCGCAGGAACCGAAGAGGCTCAGCTCGCGCGTGACGACCTGCTGAAGCGGGAAGTCGATCTTGCGCGCGATGTTGCCCACCAGCCCGAGCTGGCCTCCCTTGCGCAGTGAATCGATGGCCAGCGTGACGGTGGGCCCGATGCCCACGCACTCCATGGCAATGTGGACGCCTTGGTTTTCCGTCAGCCCGCGCACGGCGGCCAGCACGTCGTCCCGGCCGGAGACAAACACGGCATCCGCTCCGGTCTGACGGGCCAGCTCCAGCCGCGCCTCGCTCAGGTCGCAGACAAAGACGCGCTCCACCCCTTTCCGTTTCAGAGCCTGCAGTGTCAGCAGTCCGATGACTCCGGCCCCGATCACGAGCGCCGTGCTGCCCGGTGCTATTTTCACCCGGCCCGCTGCGTGGAGCGCGATGCTGAGCGGCTCGGCAAAAGCGGCCTGCTCAAAGGTGAGCGTGTCCGGGATTTGGAAGAGGATGTTTTGCGGGATGCGGACGAACTCCGCCATGGCCCCGTGCTGCCGGTAGTCACCGCAGGAGACGCCGAGGACGCGGCGGTTGTCGCAGAGGTTGAAGTTTCCCTCCGTGCAGAACGGACACTGGCACCCCGCCGGCACCACGGTGGAGTCAAAGGTGACGCGGTCTCCCGACTGCCAGCGCGAGACATTCGCCCCGCACTGTGTGATGACGCCCGAGGCTTCGTGCCCCATGATGATGGGCGGGATGCGCCGGCCGCTGGAGCCGTCGAAACCATGCACGTCACTCCCGCAGATGCCGCAGGCCTTCACCTGCACGAGCACATCGTCAGGTCCGATTTCAGGCAGTGGGACATCGCCGCAGGCGAATTCATTGTAGGCGGTCAGCGTGAGAGCTTTCATGCCCGCCAATGGAGCGGGCCTCAGCGGCGAGTCAAGGAAGGAGACTTTGCAACTCTCCCCGAACGCCCGGCCCGTGGATCGTAAGCGTCACCGCCAGCACCGTCTTGAAACCCGTGCCTGCCGCCGCCCCGCCGCGTAGGGGATGGGCATGACCACGACACACGCCAAGTCCGATCCGAGCTCTTCCGCTCCCGGCCCCACTCCCACTCCCACTCCTGA
>JANOAS010000031.1:0-1504 GCA_031411255.1 bacterium | reverse complement strand
GGAATTGTCGCCTTGGCGCTTGCCAACCCGGCCGCCAGCTCCCATCCATGCCCCGCCCATGTCTGCCGCTACCCTCGCCCAACTCCGCGCCGGCGCCCTCCGCGGCACCGTGCGCCTCGACTTGTCCGCCGGACTGGCTGTCGTGCCGCCGGAGGTGCTCACCCTGGCGGACTCGCTGGAAATCCTGAACCTCTCCGGCAATCAACTGACCAGCCTGCCAGACTGGCTGCCGGAACTGCCCAGGCTCCGCGTTCTCTTCTGCTCAGACAACCCCTTCGAGGTGGTGCCCGGGGTGCTGGGACGGTGCCCGGCGCTGGAGATGGTGGGCTTCAAGGCCTGCCGCCTCACCCATTTCCCGGCAGCCGCCCTGCCGGAGCAGCTGCGCTGGCTAATCCTGACGGACAACCGGCTGGAGGAACTCCCGGCGGAAACCGGGGGCTGCGCGCGCCTGCAGAAGCTCATGCTTTCAGGGAACCGGCTGACCCGCCTGCCTGCGGAGCTGGCCCGGTGCAGCCGGCTGGAACTGCTGCGCCTGGCGGCCAACCAGTTCAGTTCCCTCCCCGCGTGGTTGTGGGACATTCCGTCCCTGGCCTGGCTGGCGGTGGCGGGCAACCCGTGTACGCCTCTGGCTGCGGCCCCGGCGGCGGGCTTCCTGGAAATCCCCTGGCGTGAACTCACGGTGGGCGCGCTCCTCGGCGAGGGGGCCTCCGGGGTCATCCACCAGGCCGCGTGGCAGCCGGACGGCGACGCGGCGGCGAGGCAGGTGGCGGTGAAGCTTTTCAAGGGCGCCATGACCAGCGACGGCCTGCCGGAGAGCGAAATGGCCGCCTGCCTGGCCGTGGGGGAGCACCCGCATCTCATCGGCGCGTGTGGCCGCATCACTGGGCACCCCGGGGCGGCAAACGGTCTCGTCATGCCGCTCATCGATCCCGGCAGCCAGTCTCTGGCCGGTCCGCCCAGCCTGGAGACCTGCACGCGGGACGAGTATCCGGCGGACCGCCGCTTCACCGCACCCGCAGCCCTCAGGTTGATCCGCAGTCTGGCGGCAGCCGCGTGCCACCTGCACGCGCGCGGCCTTCTGCACGGGGATCTCTATGCGCACAACGTCCTGCACGACGCCAGTGGAAGCGCCCTGCTGGGTGACTTCGGCGCGGCCTCCTTTTACCCGCCAGGACCGGCGGACCGCATCCAGCGCATGGAGGTCCGCGCCTTCGGCATCCTGGCCGGGGAGGTCCTCAGCCGCTGCACGGAACCAGGGTTGCTTCCCCCTTTCCTGCCCGCCCTGGTCGAGTCCTGCACCCAGCCGGACGTGGCGGCCCGGCCGGATTTCCGCGCCATCATGGACGCCCTGGGAGCGGCGTAGACCGCAGCGGGAGAATCAGAATTTCGGATCTGTCACGCGCCCCAGGAAAAGGCAGGCGCCGCTCTGGACGTGCTGGATGGCGAACAGGAACGGGTGGTCGGCACGGACGGTGATTCGTTTGGGAGGTTCCGCAGCGATGGC
>JANOAS010000030.1:0-38450 GCA_031411255.1 bacterium | reverse complement strand
CAGAACTTGCGGCAGAGCGTGCCTCCCCTGTTTTACCCTAAAAACGGCGAGGATTTAACAGGAGGGCATGGAGGGAACGGAGAAAGAACTTGTTGCGGCCATGCCACCCGCCACCTGCCGGATGAGACGGCCGGACTGTGATGTCCGTGCCTTAAGGGCTGGTGCTCCGTTTCCTCCGTCTCCTCCTGTTTCAAACCATTCCGGCATTTAAGTTTACCCAAATGACCATGGACCTGGTATCATACCAAACCCAAGGTCACTCCGGTGGAACACTATGGCGAGCCGGCCAGGGGGCGGGCTGCGTGGATTCCCATCCGCATGGGCTTTTGCGCGGAGTACGCTGGCTCGGGGCGATGCGGCCCGGCGGGAGCCTCGCCCCACCGCGCGTGGCGCGGCCGGCAGGTGGTGGGGCGAGGCTCCCGCCGAGCCGCGGCGTGTGAAATGGTGTCCGGTCGCCAGAGGGCCGGCTCAGCGGACCACGCGCCCACAAGCAGCAGCGGCATTCCTGCCGTCGCCCTTGGGCGACGAAGGCGCTACTTTTCCCCGCCGCCCCCAGCCCGCCGTCCCCTTGGCCTGCACGTGGACGGCGGCGGAGAAAAGTGCCGCTTCGCGGTCCTGGGCCGGCGACAGGGACGGCGCCGCTCCTTGCGGGCCGCCCTGGCCGCCAGAGGTTTTACCAAAGAGACCTTGAGGTTGGTATCACTCCGAACTACCGCTTCCGAGAAAGGGGGAGGCGTTTGGCGGATTATCACCCAATACTTGACACCGATCGACCCAAGCTCAGCGACCGCAGAGAAGCAGCGCGGTTCCAGCCGGAGCGAAGCGAAGCAGGAACCGTGACGCTGAACGGAGGTTCGCTGCAGCGCATGGTTGTTCGGCGTTGCGGCTTTTACGCTGGCGCTCACCTGCTAACGAAATCGATACCTCCTCATTCCTCGTGGAGGACCAGAGCTCGCTCTCACTTCAATCTCTTTGACCGCATAACCCGCGTGAAAGTTGTGGCTGTTGCGCTCGAAGGCTCGTTTGAGCGCTGGAATGCCTTCGTTACGATGGCAGGCGGCAATCGTCTGGCTTGCTTTGCCGGTGTCGAATCCGCTTCGGGACTGGAGTTCATCAAGTTGAGGCAGCCAGTCTCGGCTCGTCGCCCCGGCAACGATCTCGCATGCAAGCTCGCGGTGTGGATCTCTGCCATTGAATAGCTCCCGCACAAGCGAGGCGGATTCACGGCCGGTGATTGTGGCGATCACTGCCTCCCACACGCCCTTTGCTTCCAGTTCCGTTTCCAGTGTCTGCTGGGCGCGAAGCGCCTCAACAGCAGGAGCGCCGAACCTGACGAGAGGCTCCATCTCCTGAAAGAGCCACCCCTCGTGAATGTAATGACCGGAATAGGATCGCTGCTTCGGAATAAAGTAGTCTCGCCAACTCTTGATGGCGAAGGCGATTCGCTGGTCAAGTCGCATGGGCCGAACCTGCCCCCAATGCATGCCGAGTATGCCGCGCGCCTCGGTGAGGGCATGTTCCTGCGACTGCTGGAACCTCTCGATCTCGGCGCGGCTACTATTGCCGCAGATTGCACCGTGACGAAAAATCGGGGGGATGCCCAAGTAAGAGTCCCCAAAAGCAATGAGCGGCTCCGCGATAGTGGGCGATTTGATGCGCTGGAGTCGATCAATGGCCCAATCCATCGTGCCGTCGTCAGCGACCTCTCCGAGAGTCTCGCACAGTGCGCGGAGCGATTCTGTGATCCAATGCGTCTCCGCTGAGGGTTCCTCGGCGGTCGTGAGTAGGGTCGAAATTGAGGTCTGAAGAGCTTTGCGAATCTCCGCAGCCTCGGGCAGGGCTGGAACTCTCGCGACGGGTCGTCGCGGAGATTGGATGGAGGTGAATTGGTAGAACCGAGCGCCAGCCTCTTTGCTTTGAAGCCACGGGCTAATGATAATGCCAAGCTCACAGGCGGCTTTGCCCTTTGCTTCGATGCCGCCGGTTTGCATTCGGTCGAGAAGCGCCGTGACGTAATAAGAACGATTGTCCGCAAGGAATCGCTGGCCTCTGGCAATCTCGTCGGGACGGTCGCTGGCCAGTAATTCAACAGCGTCTGAAGTCACGGATTCGACGAAGTCTCGTCCAGAGACACGCGGCATCGGTGACAGCAGACAAACTGCGGCCAGCAATGAAACCACCGGGAAATGGCGAACGACAATGTTCATTTTAGGTAGCGCGTAGCATCGCTGAACGTCTCGGATCAGGCGACGGCGAGCGCAAGACGTTTCTGATACGACAAATAGGATTCGAGCCGTTGCCTGCATCCGTTTTGTCCGGCCCGTTATTTGTTTCGTTTCTGAATGTCTGCTGCATAGGCGTCGATGGTGAGTTTATTGCTGTTCAGTGGCAATCCGAGATCAGCCAAAACTCGCGCTGCCTGCACGATGTCATAGAAATCGGAGCGAACGATCTGGCCGCCGGGAAAGATTCGGAAGGCGACACAGATCAGGCATATCTCAATGACTCCGCAAGGTGCTCCGAGTTCGTTGTAGCAAATCACAACATGGTGTGGTTCATAACAGTCTGCGACTGGGGCCACAATGTGGGAGTCAAGGAGCGCGCCAACCAAGATGGCAAGCTTCTCTTTCGGAACTCGGACTCGATGGGTGACCGACGCAATCAACTTGGCTGTGTCGATCTCGCCCGTCTTCTCGCTTCGGAGAATACGAAGGGGCGGAATCTCCTCATCTGGTGGATTCTTGGCAAATGGGCCACCTGTGGGAGACGGGCGCTTGTCTCTATCGTCGAGTGGTCCAAGGTAATAGGCCATGGCGAAAGAGCAGGACACATGGCCGATCCATGCCGCAGCCTTCTCCACTGCGATGGCGACGCGTGGTCGGTCTGGAGTAACAGCAGATGCCACTGTCGCGATAGACGATGCAAGCAAGGCTCTTCGGTTCATGATGGGGCTAGGTTTTCTTGGCCGAACGTCTGCAGCCAGCTACCAGCGGCGGCGCACGTCGATCACGGGGTTGGTGTTGGAACTACGAAAAGCCATCGAAACTGGGCGGCTGGTAGTGGTTGTCAGGTCGCGGCTTGTTCTGCGAAATGTTTTTTGGCGTCGGGGAGTGTTCATCTACCAGCGGTAGTGGCGGGCGAGAAAATCTCCAAGAAACCCTCCGGGAACCATCGATACAACGAAGGCAACGAGGCTGCCTGCGAAAATCCTTCCTTGTCTCTCCCAATAACTGCCCTTGGCTGAGAATAGCACAATTAAGAAGGGGGCGCCAACAAGCGGCAGGCAAAATCCCGCATGTTCTCTGTAGCTCTCACCTACTTGTAGGAGCGCGCAAGTTACTGACCCGGCGAATCCTGCTATGAGCGAAAGGATGAAAAGTTTTGGGGGCAGGTCCAGTCTTTTACAGAGCTCGCGATACATCTTCATTTCTTGCAGAATGGTTGGATATTAGCCCCCAACCTGTCCGTATATCCGGCTGGCGGGCGGGGTTTTGGAGGGGGCGGATTGGTGGGTGGTCATTTGATTCTGAAGGGATATGGCGAGGTTGGTGACGAGTATATCCAACTGGACAGAAATGCAAGGTTTTTGGCGGGCTTGGGGAGGATTGGTTAAGGAAAGTTGGAGGTCAGGCTGAGCGGTTCGACTATCCAGGGTTTGGCGGCATTTTTCTGGTGACAAGCGGGAGTGGAATTGATTGAGGGTGCGTGGATAGGGCGAGGTTGGCAGGGCGACTATCCAAGGGGACGCGAGAGCCTGATGATTAAGGGAACTGAATCAAAGCCTGCGGCTGACCCGCATCCGCAGGCCCGGTTTCCAGGGCCAAGGGCCCGCTCCATACCAGCCTGGGCCGCAGGCCCAGGTTTCAGTGCCGGGCACCGGAGGGCTGAAGGCCCGCCCCATCCGCGTCCGCCGGATGGACCGGGCCTTCAGCCCTTCCTTTGGGGCTCAGGGTTTCCTGGGTCGGCGGCCCAGGCTGGTATGGAACGGGCCGTTGGCCCTGAAAAGTACCACCGCTCACCGTGGCCACTCTCCGGACTCTCAGGTTTGCCGGATGAGTGGAGACCCCGGTTTCTGCGCAAAGTGCGTAAAGCTGCACAAAGGAAAGCTGCGCAAAGGGACTGTCCACTAAGCTGCTAAGCTCGATTGCAGAGCTGACGAAGGAGTCAAAGATCTGGATCCGGCTGCACTACGGAGACGAGCCGAAGACGAGATCAAAGACGAGGCGAGTCACCTAACGAGTCTGATTGGAACCGCCCGGTGCGGAGCCGCACGCCGGGTGGTGTGGGAGGGGTGGCAGGCGCAATCCTGCCACCTCGACCCGATTCGGCCTCATGTTGGTTGTGGTCTCTTTCATGACAAATCAAAGGAGGCGGCCTGCATCCTGAGGGCACTATCTGCGCCACTCCAATCAAGCTCGCATAGTGATGCAGGATTAAAGTCGGAATCAACGAGGGTCTTCACGAGTAGTGGATACGATCTCTGATACATGCTCCAACTACCTAGAAACTTAGATCGTATGGATGGGTTAGGGTGAAGTGTCCCCTCGTGGAGATCTCGCAAGTGCTGAACCTGAAATAGCACCCGCTCTTCAATACCAGCCTCTCTCCACATGGTGACATCAACATTCACTGGATAGTCACTGCCAAGGTCTGCAAGCCGTGTGAGATCGTAAGCCAAGAATGAGAAGTGGTAGTTTTCGGAGAAGCGCTCGGCACTGAAGATGTGATTGTATGCAATGACGCTCTCATGAAGGAAGAGCCCTGTGGCTGGTAACTTCTGCTCGTCATCGTAGGAGGCGATCAATGCCTCTCCAAAATACGCCTCTAAAAGCTGCAGGCGTGCATACTCGAACTCTCCAAATCGAATCAGCGCACGAAACGTAATACCTGAGCCAGTGAGACGATGGATAATGTCCTGCACAAATTCAATCAAAAACATGAGCTCGGTTCCCATGTGTTGATGCCCGATCGGACTAACAGAGTTGTATGCGAGCAAGGTGTCTGAGAATACCACTGTCCGAAAGTTGGAGTCGCGATGGATGGCGCAGCCATTCAATGTCTCGAAAAGACGCCTAACCTTAGCAGGGCTAGCCGACAGAGCGCGGAAGCCGAGGAAGTCGAGGTAAAGGAAGAGCGTCTCAGGCATGGACGGTGGACTTTGTTTCTTGGGCGAACAATTGGATATTACCCCCCAATCTGTCCGTATATCCGGCTGGCGGGCGGGGTTTTGGAGGGGGCAGATTGGTGGGTGGTCATTTGATTCGGAATGGATTTGGCGAGGTCGTCGGCAAGTGTATCCAACTGGACAGAAAAGCAAGGTTTTTGGCGGTTTGGGGGAGGCTTGGTTAAGGAACGTTGGAGGTCAAGCTGAGCGGTTCGTGTATCCGGGGTTTGGCGGCATTTTTCTGGTGACAAGCGGGAGTGGAATGGATTGAAGGTGCGTGGATATGGCGAGGTTGGCAGGGCGTATATCCAAGGGGGCACGAGAGCCTGATGATTAAGGAAACTGAATCAAAGCCTGCGGCTGCCCCGCATCGGCAGGGCCGGTTTCCAGGGCCAAGGGCCCGCTCCATACCAGCCTGGGCCGCAGGCCCAGGTTTCAGTGCCGGGCACCGGAGGGCTGAGGGCCCGCCCCATCCGCGTTCGCCGGATGGACCGGGCCTTCAGCCCTACTTCTGGGGCTCGGGGTTTCCTGGGCCTGCGGCCCAGGCTGGTATGGAGCGGGCCGTTGGCCCTGGAAAGTACCTCTGTCTACGCCTTCACCCTGCGCGGCCAAAACGCAGCGGGGCTGGGTTAGGCGGCGGGGCCGGTGGATGGGACGATCCCGTGAGCGGTGGGGGAGGGGGCGGGGGCGGAAATGGCTAATTGTGGATTGCTAATTGCTAAGGAGCCTGCGGGGGGCGGGATTTTTCCAAGCGGGGCACCAGGAAAGTGGCCGGCACAGTCCTCTGTGCGGTGGCCGCACCCAGCCCGGTGCACACGCGGTGCCCCGCACCGCACAGAGGACTGTGCGGACCACTTTCCTGGTGCGGACATTCCATGGTGCGGCCAATTTTGCGGTGGCCGGATCGGGGGAGGGCAAACTGAGGAAATGGAGAAAGTGGGGCGGGTTTTGCCTCCGGCTAACCCGCCTGCGTGCCCCTCGCCGCGTGCTTGGTGGTAAATCGGGAGGCCGGAGACTAGGGGGCTTCGGAAATTGCGAATTGGCGATTGTTAAATGCTCAATGCTAATTTCCGGGCGCGGTGGCGCGGTCAGGCGTGCGGGCCGGAGGCCGGCATCCCGGGTTGTATCATCCCCGAACTGTCCGGGCGGGACTCGCGTCGCACTCCTTGAATGGCGAAATGATGGAACCCGATCCGGGTACCCGCTCGATTGTGCGCCTTCCTGGGGTAGGTCGTCGTTCCTCCTCCAAACCCAAGGCTATGGGTAACAACGCCTTCAGCGTAGACAGATCCTGATCCAATTCCGTAATTCTCATACGCAAGCCCTGTAAAAATTGTGGGGAGGGGAAGAGAAGTGCATTGAATTTCCCCACCCTTCATTTTCCTGCCCGTTCGGCCGCGTTGCCCCAGGCTACCGCACCACCACGCTGACCGTGGCCCTTGCCTGGAGCGGGAGCCTGTCGTAGTCGTCAGTCCTCCAGCCATGAAACCCCTACTCCTCGCTTTTCTCCTCGGACTCCTCTGTCTGCCACCGCAGGCCGTCTCGGCAGCGGACAAACCAAACGTCCTCTTCATCGCCGTGGACGACCTCAACCACTGGGTGGGGCATCTGGGACGCAACAAGCAGACGAAGACGCCGAACCTTGACCGGCTGGCGGCGATGGGTGTCACCTTCACCCGGGCCTACTGTGCCGCACCGGTGTGCAATCCCTCCCGGGCTGCGCTGCTGAGCGGGAAGCGGCCCGGAGTGACCGGCATTTACGACAATGGGAATCCCTTCCAGAAAGTGCTGCTGCCCGGCGTCTCGCTGGTGACCCAGTTTAAAAATGCCGGGTATGAAACGCTGGGCATGGGCAAGCTCTGGCACGGCGGCCTCGGCTGGCCGGAGCAGTGGACGGCCACGGGCGGGCCGGAGCGGGGAGGGGACCATGGCTCGGCAAAGGTGGACGACCGCAGCATTGGCGGGATCAAGTTTGGCATCATGAGCGGCGGGGACGAGGGTGTGCCGGACACGCAGATCGCCGACTACGGGATCGCCGAACTCGGCAAGGTGCACGAGAAACCGTTTTTCCTGACCGTCGGGTTTCACAAGCCGCACATGCCATGGAACGTGCCGCAGAAGTACTACGACATGCACCCGCTGGCGGAAATCCAGCTGCCACCCGTGAAGGAAGGCGACCTGGACGACGTGCCGGCGGCGGGAGTGAAATTCGCCAAGCCGTCAGGTGACCACGCTGCCGTGCTCAAGTCCGGACGGTGGAAGGAGGCGGTGCAGGCCTACCTGGCCGCGATCTCGTACCTCGACGGGCAGGTGGGCCGCGTGCTGGACGCCTATGAGAAATCCCCCCAGAAGGAGCGCACGATCATCTGCCTCTGGGGCGACCATGGCTGGCACCTCGGGGAGAAGGAGCACTGGAGGAAATTTGCCCTCTGGGAGGAAACGACCCGTGCGCCCTTCATCTGGGTGGTGCCGGGCGTGACCAAACCCGGCGGGCGCTGTGACCGCACCGTCGACTTCATGAGCCTCTACCCCACGCTCTGCGACCTCGCCGGCATCGCGAAGCCGGCGCACGTGGAGGGGCACAACATCCGCAGCCTGCTCGCGGATCCCGCCGCCGCCTGGGAGCACCCGGCGCTGACGACCTACGGACAAAACAACCACGCCCTCCGGACAGAGCGCTGGCGCTACATCCGCTATGCCGATGGTGGCGAGGAACTCTACGACCACGACAACGACGAATACGAGTGGACAAACCTGGCTGCCAAACCTGAACACGCCGCCCTCAAGGCTGAACTCGCCAAACATTTCCCCACCACTAATGTGGCCGCCCCGAAAGGCCGGAACAAGGCCAGTGACGAATAGCTGACCGGGCCCGGCGATGATTGACCAACTCTCCATATTACCATGAAACCACTTCACTTTGCACTCCACGTATCCGCCATCCTGCTGGTGCTCGGCCTGACCGCGCGGGCGGCGGAAAAACTCAACGTCCTCTTCATCCTGGCTGACGACATGCGCCCGGAAATGAGCTGCTACGGGGCTCCGATCCAGACGCCAAACCTGGACAAGCTCGCCGGGCAGGCGGTGAAATTTGACCGGGCCTACTGCCAGTATCCGCTGTGCAATCCCTCGCGAGCTTCCCTGCTGACGGGAGTTCATCCGGTGCGGACCGGAGTGCTGGACAATGTGAGCCACTTTCGCAAGAGGATGCCGGACGTCGTGACGCTGCCGCAGCTGTTCAAGGACAATGGTTATTTTGTGCTGGGAAACGGGAAGGTCTTTCACGGCAGCCTGCCGGATGCGCCATCGTGGACGGTGGACAATCCCGGGGCGAAGCAGCGGAAAAAGGGAGCCCCGGCCGACCCGGATGACGTGAAGCCGGCGCAACCGCTGCGGGTGGAGAATCCGACCGGGAAGCCGACGACCGAGCGCACCGGCCAGTCGTCAGCGCAGATGATCGCCTCCGACCAGCGCGCCATCCTGGGCGGAAACGGCGAGGGCCATACCGACTACAAGACGGCGGACGCCGCCATTGCCGCGCTGGCGGAGAACAAGGACAAGCCTTTCTTCATCACGTGCGGGTTTCTGAAGCCGCACGCCGAGCCCTCTGCGCCGAAGCGGTTTTACGATTTGTATCCGCCGGAGAGCATCACCCTGCCGGCTGATTTTGGCCCGTTTCCCAAGCCGCCGACGGGCTTTCCCGCTGCGGCGCTCACGAAAAACAACGTCGATCTGTTCTGGAACCGTGAGGCCAATGCGGCGGAGGCGAAGCTGATGATCCAGGCGTACCGCGCGTCGGCCAGCTGGATGGACTGGAACGTGGGGCGCGTGATGAAGGCGCTGGATGACAACGGGCTGAGGGAAAAGACGGTGGTGGTTTTCTGGGGGGACCACGGCTACCACCTCGGCGAGATGGGCAAATGGTCAAAGCACGACAGCCTCTTCGACATTGGCACGCGCGTGCCGCTGCTCATCTCGGCTCCAGGGCTGAAGGGCAATGGAAAGGCCAGCCCCCGTGTGGTCGAGACGCTGGACATTTACCCGACCCTGGCCGCCCTCTGCGGGCTGAAGGCGCCGGAGGGTCTGCAGGGGCGGGACGTGCGGCCGCTCCTGGAGGAGCCGCAGAAGGAATGGAACCACCCGGCGGTGAGCGTCGCGGGACGCGGCGACAAGGTGCACCGCGCCATTCGTGACGAGCGCTGGCGGTACATCGAGTGGGCCGGGCCGGAAGGCGGCAGGGCGCTCATCGATGAACAAAACGACCCGCACGAGCGGACGAACTTGATCAATGCGCCCGAGCAGGCGGAAGTCATTTCCAAACTCAAGGCACAGCTGGACGCGACTCTGGCCCCAGCGGCCAAAAACCCCTGAATTTTCCCAAAACCCAAACCAACAAAAAACGCATGAGAACGACCCTGCTATTGATCGCCCTGCTGCTTGGCTCCCTGGCCGGCAGAGTGACGGCTGCCGACGAAAAGCGGCCAAACATCATCTTCATCCTTGCTGACGATCTGGGGATCGATGGCGTGGGCTGCTACGGCTCCGACCAGCACAAGACGCCGAACATCGACAAGCTGGCCGCCTCGGGTACGAGGTTTGAGACGTGTTATGCGGCACCCGTTTGCGGGCCGTCGCGCTGCCTGCTCATGACGGGGCGCTACGCCTTCCGCACCGGGGGGCTGGGCAACCAGTCCTGGCAGCCGCGCGGGCCGGGGGCGAAGTCTGCGGATGAAAATCCGGTGGCCCGGCTCCTGAAGCAGGCCGGCTACGCCACGGGCATGGCGGGCAAGTGGAGGCAGGTGGGCGAGACGCCGCGTGAGTGGGGCTTTGACGAGTACACGACCGACCCCACCGCCAGCGGCTGGTTCTGGCAGACCAAACATCTGAAGAACGGAACGGAAGAGACCGCCCCGGCGGGAAGCTACGCGGGCGATGTCGTTCATGAGCTCACCCTGGATTTCATCCGGAAGAACAAGGAGAAGCCGTTCTTTTTTTACTACGCCATGCACCACGTCCACGGGCCGATCCAGAAGACGCCGGACACGGCAGCCGGGACGGGAAAGGACACGGACGCACTCTATGAGGACAACATCCGCTATATGGACAAGCAGGTGGGCTCCGTGGTGGCCGAGCTGGAAAAGCTGGGCCTGCGGGAAAAGACGCTGGTCATTTTCTCCGGGGACAACGGCACGGCGCTCAACTACCCCAGCACCGTGCGCGGCCGGATGCTCAACGGAAAGAAGGGCAGCATGCTGGAGGGCGGTTCCCGCGTGCCCTTCATCGCCAGCTGGCCTGGCGTGACGCCTGCCGGAGCGGTGTCCAAGGACATGGTGAGCTTTGCCGATCCACACGCGACCTTCCTGGAACTGGCTGGGGCGAAACTGCCCGAGGGCGTGAAAACGGACAGCCGGAGTCTGGCCCCGCAGCTGCGCGGAGAAAAGGGAACGCCCCGCGCGTGGGCCTACGTCCAGCTGAACACAAAATGGTTTGTCCGCGAGGCGGGGTTCAAGATGAACGAAAGCGCGGAGCTTTTCGACATGCGCGACGCCCCCTTCGTGGAAAAACTGATCCCGCC
Organism: bacterium; assembly: GCA_031411255.1. GTDB lineage: Bacteria > Verrucomicrobiota > Verrucomicrobiia > Verrucomicrobiales > V1-33 > JANOAS01. The sequence goes on along the minus strand of JANOAS010000030.1, from coordinate 27,711 downwards.
CGCCGACGACACCGAGGCCAGCAAGGCAGCCCGGGCCCGCCTCGCCGGCATCCTGGCGGAGCTGAACCCGGCCGGAGGCAAGACCGACGGCGGTGCGAAGCCGCCCGGGCCGCGCGCGGGGAGGAAGAAGAAGCAACAGCAGCAGCAGCAGGCTCCAGAGAAAAAGGTCTGAGGGGGCGGGGGGCGGGCTTTTCGGGGGAGAGGGCATTTGGGGCTTTGCTTTTGGCCGGGAGGCGGGCAGGATGGCTTGCCACTTTAGAAACCCCGGCTCCCCATGACCCAAATCCCCAGCATTCTGGCCGCCATCCTGGCGGTCCTCGCCCCCCTGTCAGTCCTTACGGCCGCGCCCACCGTCACCACTACGGTTCCGGCGCCCGGCTCGACGGTGTCGTCCCTCACGAGTGTGAGCCTTACTTTTAGCGAAGCGGTGACGGGGGTGGAGGCGGGGGACTTGATCGTGGCGGGGGACACGCCGGCCACGGTGACGGGGAGCGGGGCGGGGCCGTATGTTTTTTCCTTCACGCAGCCGCAGCCGGGGACGGTGGCGGTGACGTGGGATGTGGACCACGGGGTGGCGGGGATCGGCACGGGGGCGTTCGTGCCCGCTGGCAGCTGGAGCTACACGCTGACGGACTCGGTGGCCCCGGCGGTGGGCAGGATCACGACCTCGGTGGCGGGGCAGGAGGTGGACGCGGTCTTTCCCACACCGGCCTCGACGGTGGCGGTGCTGACGCAGGCGACGGTGACCTTCAGTGAAGCAGTGACGGGGGTGGATGCGGCGGACCTCCTGGTGAAGGGCGTGCCGGCCTCCGCTGTGACGGGAGCGGACGCGGGACCCTACGTCTTCACTTTTCCCCAGCCGGCGGATGGCGCGGTGGCCTTCACCTGGGCGGCGGGGACTGGGATCGTGGACACGGCGGGCAATGCCTTCGCGCCGAATACCTGGTCCGTAACGAAGGCGGCGACGCTTGGCACGGTGAAGATCACCGAATTTCTGGCGGCTAATGCAGGCGGGCCGCTGAATGAACCGGCGCTGCAGGTGCCGGCGGGCTCGGTGGCGGCGGCGCCGGCGGGGGGGACTAATTCCTTTCTCATCACGGCCAACGGCCCGTGGACGGCCACCACGGCGGCCACTTGGCTGACGCTCTCCGCTCCCAGCGGCACGGGATCGACCACGCTGACCATCACCTCCGCCGCGAACACCGGTGCGGCGCGCACGGCCACGGTGACGATAGCCGGCAGCGGGGTGAGCAAGCTGTTGACCGTCGCCCAGGCAGCAGTGGGCGGAACGGTGGCGATGACGGGGATCAGCGTCTCGCCGACCATCGCGGCGATCTCCAATGTGGGCGGGACCTACGCGCTGAGCGCCGTGCTGGCGCCGACAAACGCGACAAACCAGACGATCACGTGGGCGAGCAATGACCCGAACGTGGCGACGGTGTCCAGCCAGGGGGTGGTGACCGGGGTGAGCAGCACGGTGCTGGCGGCGGGGGAGACGAGCCCGGGGGTGGTGGGCATCACGGCCACGGCGGGTGGATTTACCAGCGCGTGCAAGGTGACGGTGGTGGCCGGTCGGCGGGACGAAAACTGGGACGTTTCTCCCTGGATCGAGCTGGCGAACACCGGGACGACGCCGGTGGACTTGACGGGCTGGTCGCTGAGCAATGACTACTCCGGCGGGATCTGCAACAACCCGGACCAGTGGGTGCTGCCCGCGCGGACGGTCGGGGTGAACGGACGCCTCGTGCTCTGGGCCTCGGGGAAAAACCGGAAGCCGGCGACCACGGGCCACCTGCACAGCAACTTCACGCTGGAGACCAATGGCGGATCGCTCGGGCTTTTCAAACCGGACTCCCCGCGCGGGGCGGCTGCCTTTGCCTACGTGGACTACCCGGTGCAGCGGTATGACTACAGCTACGGCATCCAGTCCACGGACAGTGCGCTGCGCTACTTTTTCCCGCCCACAGTGGCGCAGTCCGGCTACACGCTGCCGACGGCGTCGAACCCGTCGCCCACGCCGCTGCCGGCGGTGCCCAGCGGGGCGGTGAACGGCACGAGCGTGCTGACGGCGGTGACGCCGAACCCGACCCCCAGCGTGACGCGCGGCTTTTTCAACGAGCCGTTCCCACTCATTCTGAGCTGCGCGGATGCCGCCGCGACCATCCGCTACACGCTCAACGGCAGCGTGCCCGGTCCGGCCAGCACGGCCTACACCGCGCCGCTGACGATCAGCGGAACGACGGTGCTGCGCATGGCTGCCTACGGAGTGAACAAGGTGCCGAGCGAGACGATCACCCAGAGCTACCTCTTTCTCGACGCCGTCCTGAACCAGGCCAGCCCGCCCTACAACCTGACTCCAGGCGCGACGGGCGGGCTGCCGCAGCCGCCGGTGGTGGGCGGCCAGACACTGCCCTACGCGTGGAGCACGGCGGGGAATTTCACGACAGCCAACACGCTGGGCGGAGTGTCGAACCTGGTGGCCGGGCAGGTGCCGGCGGACTATGGCATTGATCCGGACATCTCCAATGACCCGAACAAATACAACGACAGCGGGGCCATCGACTCGGCGGGGAAAACAAACCTCACGCGGATCAAGCAGGCGCTGCGGGAACTGCCGATGCTCTCACTGGTCCTGAAAATCGAGGACATGTTTGGGACTGGAGCCGCCGGTGACAAGACAGCGGGCGGCATTTACCCGAACTCCAGCTCGGCGGACAAGACGGACCGCACCAAGGCCGCCTCGCTTGAGCTGCTGAATGTGGACGGCACGACGGGATTTGCCGTGGACTGCGGCATCGACAACCATGGGAACGCGAGCCGTGATCCCTTCAAGAACCCGAAGCATGGATTCACCCTCCGGTTTAAAGGGCGCTACGGAGCGGGCAAACTGGACGCGGCCCTTTTCCCGGACTCCCCCGTGCACCAGTGGGACAAGATGGTGCTTCGCGCGGACTTCAACTCCAGCTGGCGCCACCAGAGCGGGGCGAACTCGCTCACGACGGCCAACAGCGACTCCCAGCGCCCGCGTGACATCCGCTGCCGGGATGCGTGGACGAAGGACACCTTCCGCGACATGGGGCGCATCGCGGGGCACCACCGGTACACGAATCTTTTCATCAACGGAGTCTACTGGGGAACCTACGACCTGGCGGAGGACGAGGCGGAGGACTTCGCCGCGAGCTACATGGGCGGGGTGAAGGACGACTACGACGCCATCGACCAGGGCGTGCTGAAGAGTGGAAACTGGACGGCCTACTCCGCGATGAAAAACCTGATCGGCTGGACTGGCGGCAGCCCGACCACCGACCGCACCACAGCCCCGACGGCGGCGGTGTTCAACACGGCCTTTACGAATGCCAACTATGAATCCCTGAAGCAGTACCTCGACGTGCCGTGGTTTGCCGACTACATGATCCTGCACTGGTACACGGGCCACCTGGACTGGGCCACGACCACGGACTACAACAAAAACTGGTACACCATCCGCTACAAGACGGGGAAGTTCCGCTACCTCCCCTGGGACCAGGAGAACCTGCTCTGGCATCCGGATGAAAACCGGGTGACAGGCATGACGAACTACGCAGTGGGCGGCTCGCCCACCTTTTACCCGCCCACGGCCATCCACCCGCGGGTGAAGTCGAATGCCGAGTACCGGCTGGACTGTGCGGACCGGGCGCACAAGCATCTGGTGGCGCCCGGCGGGGCGCTGACTCCGGAGGCAAACACCGCGCGTCTGGACAAATGGACGGCGATCATGAACGCGAACGAAATGTGTCTGGAGTCCGCCCGCTGGGGCGACTACCGGCGGAAGGTGCACAGCTACACGAGCACCGGGCCGACGAGTGACAACAGCCAGACCTACACGTGGAACGTCACGTGGAGGACGGAGGTGAACCGCCTGCGGAACGATTATTTCCCGGTGCGGACCAGCAACCTGCTGGGGCAGCTGCGCACCAACGGGCTCTACCCGACGCTCAACGCGCCGCAGTTCCGCGACAGCGCGACGGACGCGCTCGCGACCAGCTTCACGGTGCCGGCGGGCTGGCTGCTGAAGATGAGCCTGACCGCGCCTGTGCCCTCCGGCACGACCAGTGCGGGGACGATCTGGTTCACCACGGACGGGAACGATCCGCGCGTGGCCTACGACACGACGGGCTCCCGCACGGCCACGGCGCAGGCTTACACGGCGCCGGTGGGCATCAATGCCACGACCACGGTGAAGGCGCGCTGCCTGAGCGGGACGACGTGGAGCGCGCTCATGGAGCAGACGTTCACCGTGGGGGCGGCGCTGCCCCGGGTGCGGATCACAGAGCTGAACTACAATCCCAAGAACAGCCAGGGCGGCACGGCGGCGGAGTTTGTGGAAATCCAGAACACCGGCACCACGACGGTGGATGTGGGGAACTGGTCTTTTGACGGCATCGATTTTGTCTTTCCCCTAGGCTACCAGATCGGGCCGGGCGACCGGGCGGTGGTGGCGGGAAATGACGGTCCGGCGGTCTTTGCCGCGCAGTATCCGGGCGTGCAGGTGGCGGGCTATTTCAGTGGCAGTCTGTCGAACGGTGGCGAACGGGTGACACTTTACGACCGGGCGGGCCGCCTGGTCAGCACGGTGGAGTATGGCGACGCGGCCCCGTGGCCCGTGGGCGCGGACGGCGGCGGGTATTCGCTGGAGGTGGTGAGCCCGGATGGTGATTTGCAAAACTCCGCCAACTGGAAGGCGAGCACCGTGCTGAAGGGAACCCCGGGCACGGCCAACGGGGCCGTGGTGGCGACGGTCGTCATCAGTGAGTTTTTTGCCGCAGGCGGCGCGGGTCACATTGGTGGAGTGCCGGCCCCGGATTTTGTGGAGCTGCAGAACACCTCCGGCACCAGTGTGGATGCGGGCGGCTGGACGGTCGCAGGAGTGAGCCTGCCGCTGCCTTCGCTCATCGCTCCGGGAGCGAGGCTGGTCGTGCAGGCGCCGCTGGACCGCCACCAGGGCGACCTGGTTTTGCGCAATGCCGCCGGGGCCACGGTGGACGGCGTGCGCTACGGCCCGCAGACGACGCACACGAGCTTTTTCCGCAATGGCGGGGGCTGGACGCTGGGCGTGCCGACGCCGGGCGCGACCAATGTGGCGGACACTCCGGCCACGCTGGCGGCCTGCACCATCAATGAAGTGCTCTCCAACCCGGAGACGGGCGAGGACGACTGGTTTGAGATTTACAACAAGGACAGCGACCAGGACGTGGACCTGACCGGGGCGGTCATCGGGAGAAATGGCGAGCTGTTCCAGATCACCGCGCCCACGGTGGCTCCGAGCGACGGCTACGTGCGTCTCTTCTGCAATGCCGGCGGCAGGCGCGGGGATGTGCTGAATTTCAACCTGTCCGCCACTGGTGGCACGCTGACCCTGAACTATGCCAGCGGCGTGCTGCGCGACAGCTTCACCTGGACGGCGCAGGAGACGGGCCGGAGCCAGGGGCGCTACCCGGAGCTGAACAACGACCAGAGCCCGGGGCCCGTGGTGGTGCAGCCGCTGCCGAATCCCGAGTTTGAAAACAGCGCCCCGGGTGCGATCCCGGCGCTCCTGAATGAGGTGCTCGTCTACAATGAAAGCGACAACGCCCCGTGGGCGGCGCGGCCTTCCTGGGTCGAGCTGAACAACCCCTACGCCACGCCGCTGGATCTGGCGGGCTGGCAGCTGCGCACGGTGGCGACGGGCATCCCGCCCATGGTCTACACCTTCCCAGCCGGGGCCGTCATTCCGCCAGGCGGGAAGCTTTCTGTCTGGGACGCCACACCGGGCGTTGTGCCGGCGCCGCACTACGCGGCGGGTCTGGATTTGCTGGGCGACTACTCGAATCCCTACACCCACCACGGGCTGGAGCTGGCCGGACCGGATGGCCGCCTGGTGGACCGGGTCACTTGGGGCCAGCAGGTGCCGGGGAAATCCATCGGGCGCTTGAGCGACGGGACGTGGGCTCTGCTCGCCACGCCCACGCGCAATGCCCCAAACTCGGGCCCCGCACTGCTGGGAGCACCGTCCGTCCTGCGCGTGAATGAATGGTCGGGCACCAACCCGGCGGCTTTCACCGCCTACGGCGAGTTTTTTGAACTCTACAACCCGGACCCGAAACCGGTTGCCCTGGCCGGGCTCTGGCTGAGTGATGAACCGGGCGAGGTGAGCCGGAAGAAATTCCGCATTCCCGCACTCACGTTCATCCCGGCGGCAGGCTACTCGGTCTGGCAGACGCGGGGGGAAATCCAGGCGGACTACCCGCAGGGGCTGTCCGCTCTGCCGTGGACGCACAGTTTCCATCTGGCCTCCGGCGGGGAAATGATCCGTGTCAGCCAGGACGATGCGGCCGGCACGCTCGTGGACCAGGTGGGCTACGGCAGCCTGCCGGTGTGGCCGCTTTCCTCCGGACGCCTGCCCGACGGCAGCGCCACCGTGGGCGCGATGACGCGGCAGACGCCGGGCTTCGCCAATGGGGCGGGTCCGCTGCCGGTCTTTTACCAGGGGCCGGTGAACACGACGGTCAAGGCAGGGCAGGCATTCCTTTTCGAGGCCGCAGCTGACGCCGCCACCGGCTACCAGTGGAAGCGCAATGGTGCGGACATCCCCGGCGCCACCGGCAGCACCTACGGTGCACCGGCCACCCTGGCGGATGAGGGCGTCTACACGTGCGTTGCCACGAACGGCTCAGGCTCGACCACCAGCGCGGCGGCCAGGCTCACCGTGCTCGCGGACTATGCCGCCTTTGCGCAAAACTATGCCATCGGCTCCGGCGGAGCCGACGCAGACGGTGACGGCCTGTGCAATCTGGTGGAGTTCCTCGCCGGGACGAACCCGCTGGTGCCAGCCACTGCGGCGGATCAGACGGCGCTGGCCCCCTCATCCGCCCTGGATGCGAGCGGCGGCGGGATCGCCTTCACTCTGGATGTCACCCTGAACAACCCGCAGGCCGCCTACTACGGCCTGAAGGGGGACATCTCCACCGGCCTCGACCTCTGGACGGCGACCACTCCCTTCGCCACTGAACTCCTGCCCGCTCCTCCCGGAGGCGGGACGCGGGTGCGCCTGAGATTTCCCCTTGATCCGGGGGCTCCCCGCGAGTTTCTGCGTCTGCGGCTTGATTAGCCGTGAAATGGATGGGAGGACAGGGAACGGAGCCACACCCGCTCCGCCCCCACACCATGCCCAACGCCCTCGCTTCTGAAAAGTCCCCCTACCTCCTGCAGCATGCCCACAATCCGGTGGACTGGCTGCCGTGGGGCGCGGAGGCCTTTGCCCGCGCGCGAGCGGAGGACAAGATGGTCTTTCTCTCCATCGGCTACTCCACGTGCCACTGGTGCCACGTCATGGAGCACGAGTCGTTTGAAAACGAGGCCATCGCCGCGCAGCTGAACGCGGACTTCATTTCGGTAAAGGTGGACCGCGAGGAGCGACCGGATGTGGATGCGACGTTCATGGCGTTCGTGGTGGCGACCACGGGCCACGGAGGCTGGCCGATGAGCGTGTGGCTCACGCCGGCAGGCGAGCCGGTCTACGGCGGCACGTATTTCCCTCCGCAGGACCGCACGGGGCGGGCGGGATTCCCCACCATCCTGCGCCGGCTGGCCGAGGTGTGGAAAAATGATCGCGACCAGGTGACGACCGGCGCGGCACGGGCGATGGCGGCCATGCGCGGGGCGGAGGAGGCGGCAACCCTGGCTGCCACCGTGCCGGGCGAGGCGGTTTTCAGCACGGCCTTTGACCAGCTCTCGCGGACGTACGATCCCGACCTGGGCGGCTTTGGCCGCGCTCCGAAGTTTCCCCGGCCCTCGCTCTTTCTGCTGCTGGAGCGGCTGGCCCGGCGCCTTGGCCCGGAGAGCCCGGAGGGCAAACGCTGCCGCCACATGGCCGACCACACGCTGGCCTGCATGGCGCTGGGCGGCCTGCAGGACCAGATCGGCGGGGGATTTCACCGCTACAGTGTGGATGCCTACTGGCACGTGCCCCACTTTGAAAAAATGCTCTACGACCAGGCGCAGCTGGCGGTGGCCTATGCGGAGGCGTGGCAGGCGGGGGGAAACCCGCTCTTTCGCCGCACGTGCGAGGACATCCTGGCCTATGTGCAGCGCGACCTGACGGACGCGGCGGGCGGCTTTCACTCCGCAGAGGACGCGGACAGCCTGCTCTCCGCCGCTGCGCGGGAAAAGGTGGAGGGCGGCTTCTACACCTGGGCGCTGGACGAGGTGGGCGCGTGGCTCACGGCGGAGGAGGCGAAGTTTTTCACCTGGTACTACTGGGTGACGGAGGAGGGGAATGCCCGTCCGGAGAGTGATCCGCTGGGCGAACTGACCGGGCGAAACACGCTCTTCGTCGCCCACAGCGTGGACGAGGCGGTGGCAGAGTTCGGCCGGACGCCGGAGGAAATCCGCGAGCTGATCCGCCTCACGCGGGACAAGCTTTTTGCCGTGCGCGAGGCGCGCCCGCGTCCGCACAAGGATGACAAGGTCATCACCGCGTGGAACGGGCTGATGATTTCCGCCTTCTCCCGCGCGGCGGCGGTGCTGGACCGGGCGGACCTGCTGGAGCCGGCCCGGCGGGCGCTGGGCTTTCTGAAACGCGAAGCCTGGCATGCGGCCGATGGAACGCTGCGGCGCTCCTGGCGGCAGGGTGCGGGGCCGGTACGCGGCTTCGCGGATGACTACGCTTTTCTCATTCAGGGCTGCCTGGATTTCTATGAGGCCGCCGGCGAGATCGAGTGGCTCCAGTGGGGCATCGCGCTCCAGGAAAAGATGGACGCGCTCTTCTGGCAGGCCGCGCGCAGCGCCTACGTGATGGGCGCGGGGGACGACGTGATCGCCCTCGCTCCGAACAGCGAGATCCACGACGGCGCAGAGCCCGCCGCCGGGTCCGTGGCCGCCATGAATCTCCTGCGCCTCGCCGCCATGCTGGACCGGCGGGACTTCTGCGAGCGGGCGGAGGAAATCCTGCGCGCCACCTCCGTGGAGCTGGGCCGCCATCCTTTTGGCGTGCCTTGCCTGGCCGCGGCTCTGGATTTCGCCCTCGCGGCTCCGGTGCAGATCGTCATCACCGCAGGGACCGGCAATGCCGCCCTGCGTGCCGCCGCCCATGCCGCTCCGCTGGCCAGCCGCGTCATCCTGCACGCCGACGGCGGCGACGGGCAGATGTTCCTCGCCGGATTCTCCCCGCCCCTCGCCCTCATGAAACCAGCCGGCAGGACTGCCGTCGCCTACGTCTGCCACCACTTTTCCTGCCAGCCCCCCGTCACCGCGCGGGAGGACCTGCGCGCCCTGCTGGCTGCCGGGTGAGGGTATTTCAGATTGCGGAATGGTGGGAAGATGGACGAGCGGCGCTTCGGGTCAGTCCACGAGATCGATGCCGAAGAGATTTCCCAGATCCTCCCCGGCGAGTCCGGCCGAGCCGGCCCCGTCATCCACGGATGCTTGGGCGGCGGAGAGCAGCTCTGTCATTTCCACCGCGCGCAGGGTGAAAAGCAGGGCAGGCTCCGTGTCCAGCCGCACTCCCACGCCGTAGAGGGCGGCTGCTGCGTGCGGGCAGAGGTCCGCCTCGTCCGGGCACCCGCATCGGAAGCGGATCTCCCCCGGCTGCGGGAAGAGCCCCGTCTCACGGTCCGTCAGGACGGCCATCACCTCGTCGCCCAGCTGGCCTGCCAGCAAATCCAGGAGGCTGCCCACCCGGCCGGCACACCGCTCGCGCAGCTCCGCCCAGTGTTCCGGATCCAGAGGCTTCACGGAAATATCCACGTCAAAAAGCTCCGCCGCCGCCACCACTGCCGTCACCCGGCCCGGCTCCACGGCCAGGTCCATCACCTTGCCATTGCGCAGCAGACTCCGCCCGCGCGGCAGCCGTCCCTCATAAACGCTGAAGGACTCCAGATGCCGGCACCACCCCGGTCCCCATGCGGACGTGACGAGCTTCCGGCTTCCCGCCGGCGCCTCCACCACCGCCAGCGCCTCGCCACGCCCCCGCCGCCGTGCGATCTCCCGCGCGACCCTCTCCTTCGCATCCGCCACTTCCTCCGAGTTCCAGCTCATCCCTGCACCAAACTCACGCTGGTCTGCCGTGCAAGTCCCGCGCCATTCCAGAATCCGTCCGCATTCATCACGCGCCGCCCCTTGTCATGGAGGCGGGTCACGTTTACTGAATGGAATGCTTCCTCTGGCCTTTTCGTGGATCGCCCTCGGGCATGAGAGCCTGCAGGTGCTCATCTGGATCGTCACCTCCCTTCTTCTTCTTGTGGGGCTGGTCGGCACGGTGCTGCCGATGCTCCCTGGCCCGGTGCTCATTCTGGTGGCGGCCATCTTCCATGTGCTCGCCATCAAGGATCCTGGCACCGGGTGGGTGGGCCTGGTCGTTCTGGCCATCCTTGTGGTGCTGGCGCACGTCGTGGAGTTCTTCAGCAGCGCGGTGGGGGCGAAATATTTTGGCTCAACCAAATGGGGAATCTGGGGTGCCATCACCGGGGGCATTGTCGGGCTGTTTTTCAGCATCCCGGGGCTGATCCTGGGGCCTCTCGTCGGGGCGCTGGTTTTCGAGCTGGCCTTTGCCAGAAAACAGATCCGACCCGCGGCCAAGTCCACTTGGGGCACGCTCGTCGGCACCACGGCCGGCCTCATTCTGAAAACTGCCATCGGCATCGCGATGGTCGGCTGGTTTCTCCTCGACGAACTCTGGTTGAAGTGGTGAACCCGCTACGCCCTCAGGGAGCTGCCAGCTCGACCACGACGCGGTAGAACCTTTTCGCTGTGGCCAGCGGCCCCGCATCCGTGGCGGAGGCGGAACCGGCGGCCACCGTCACCGGCAGCACCGTCCAGTCGGCCATGTCCGCACTCTGCTGGACGCGGTAGGTCACGCCGTCCTGGGCGGTCCACACCAGCCGGATGCCGTCTCCGGATTTCTCCACTGCCAGCCCGCGCACGGCCTGGCTGATGACGGGGGTGACGGTCATGTCCAGCCAGACCATCCGGTGGTCGGACGTGGCGACGGTGGGCGTCATCGCGACCAGAGCGGCCAGCGGGTCGGTCGAGGCCGGCCAGAAAACCCCGCCCGCTGTCGGTTTGAAACCGGTTTTCGAGGGCAGCACGTGGTCGATGCGCAGGTTGCCGACGGAGTTGTCGTTGAAGTCTCCCGTGTCAAAGGCCGGGTTGCCCCTGTGATTGCGGTTCACTCCTGTGTTTGCCGTCTCCAGCGGTCCGGGGCTGGAGGGATCGACGCTCACATCCACGAGCGGATGCTGGCGCAGCTGGTTGATCGCGCCCAGGTAGCTGTCCCCGTCGAGCGGGTCGGCATTCAGGTCGCCGAGGATGACGAAGCGCTCGTCGCGGGGCAGTCCGCCATGCGCTCTGGCATCATCGTAAATGTAGGGCGCTCCGGAAATGTAGTCCGCCCAGAGCCGGATTTCATCGTGGTTGCGGTGGCCATTGCGGTCCTCCGTGCTGTCGAAGCTGGGCGGTGTCGGGTGGCTGGCGAGGAGGTGAAAAACCTGGCCCGGCTTCAGGATGATGGGCACGTCCCAGTGACTCTTGGACGAGAGCCGGAGGATGTCCTTTTCATCCTGGGAATACCAGCCCTGCGCGACGAAGGGCGGCCCTGGCTGGTCCGGCCATGCGGGGTTCGGCATGTCCTTCCACAGGAAAAACTGGAACGTGCGGATCTTTGCCGTGTCGATGGGATACTTCGAATAGACCGCCATGCCATACTGGCCCGGAAACCAGCCAAACCCGTAGCAGTCGCCACCGTAGGCGTCATTCCCAGGCGTGGAGACCACCCCGCCTGCATTGTCCAGGTCCTTGCCTGTGGGGATTCCTGTATTGGACGGCGCCGTGTAGCGGTACGGGTAGCTTAGGGCCGGCTGTCCGGACTGGGAGACAGCCAGGTAGTTGTTGTGAAATCGTGCGAGCGCCAGACCATTGGTGTCGTAGTCAAATTCATTGATCAGGACCACATCAGGCCGCACCCGCTGGATGATCTCCGCCACTTTTTTCGCCTGGCCATTGTTGACCGAACCCAGTTCACTCCAGAGGGTGTTGGCAGTGTTCCTGTTCAGGGAGGCATTGAAGGTGGCCACCCTGATCTGCAGGGGCGCCGCAGCCGCCAGACCTGCCGCCGCAAGCCAGCAGGCAGCGGCCCATCGTTTTCCCGCCAGTCCGGTGTGCGTCTTCACGCATCGACTATCCGCCAGCGGAACACCCCCGGCAAGCCGGACTCGGCCTCAATCTCGTCACCTGCCGAGACCGGTCCCACTCCCGCGGGCGTGCCGGTGAAGACCTGATCTCCGGGCATCAGCCGCCACACGCGGCCCAGCTCGACCAGCAGGCGGGAAATCGGGAAAATCATTTGTCCCGAGTCGCCCTCCTGCCGCAGCACGCCGTTCACGCGGCCCGTGAATTTCACCGCATCAAGGTCGACCGTCCCCGGGGCAAAGCGCCTCACCACCCCGCACGGCGCGCTGTCGTCGAAGGCCTTCGCCAGTTCCCATGGTTTGCCTTGCGCCTTCAGCCTGTCCTGCACATCCCGCAGCGTCAGGTCAAAGCCGACCGTCAGCCCGCCCACGTACGCTGCCGCGTCTGCCTCGCTCTCAGGCCGGCCGGCACGCCCGATCTCCAGCACCAGCTCCGTCTCGAAATGCAGGTCGCTCCCGTGCTTTGGCATGCGGACGTCCCAGCCGGGCCTCACCAGGCAGGTCCATGGTTTCATGAAAATCACCGGTGATCCGGGCACCTCGTTGCCCAGTTCCTTCGCGTGCTCTGAGTAGTTCCGTCCGATGCAGAATATCCTCGCCATAAGCTGTTTTGACCTCCCCGAGTCCGCCCGGCCGCCTCACACCCCCTGCGGTGCCAGCTCCGGCTTCAAACTTTTGCGCAGCGCCGCGATGGTTCCGGTGTGGCGCGTGCGGTCGATGAACCACGAGACCTCCGAGTACCCCGCGGATTCCAGGGAATCAAATGCCGCTTCGAACCCTTCGCCCACCCGTGACGGCACGTGGGAGTCGGAGCCGATCACGACGGGTATTTTCCGCGCACTCATCAGGCGCAGAATCTCCGGACCGGGGTTCATTTCACCACTGTTTTTGTGGATGCCAGAGGTGTTCAGCTCCATCGCCACGCCCGTTTTTGCGATCCGGTCCAGTGCCGATTCCACCTCCTCCTGGATCACTTCGAGGTTCCAGCAATCGTGGTGGAAGTTTTTCACCAGATCCGGATGCGCCAGCGTGTCAAAGAGGCCCGATTCGGCACTTTCCGCCACGTGGTCGAAGTACTGGCGCTGAAAAGCCGTGACGTCTTGGTGGAAAAAGCGCTGCATGTACTCCGGGCCGAAGAAGTGAACTGATCCCAGCACGTGGCTCATCGGCACGCGCTGGTGCAGCTTTTCCAGCCACCCCTCCATCCCGGGAAACCAGTCGCTCTCGATGCCGAGGCGGATTTCGAGTTGTCCGTCGAACACCTTCGCCGCCCGCTCCACCATTCCGACGTAATCGACAAATTCCTCGTCATCCATGCGCACCCTTGTCCACCAGCCCTTGGGCATCGGGCTGTGGCAGGTGAAGGTGATGCCCTTCATTCCCCGCTCCAGGGCGCGGCGGGCGTACTCCTCCGGCTCGCCGAAGGCGTGTTTGCACAACGGCGTGTGCATGTGACCATCATACATCAGCGGGCTCATGCCTTCTATGCCAGTTCCACCTGCCGCACACGCTTCAGCTGGCGCATGGCTTCCACCGCCGGCCGCATCAGGTCGCAGAACTGGCGTGCTCCGGTGATCCACTCCAGCCGGATGACCGGCGATGTCGCATCATCCGTGTCCAGCACCACCGTGCCGCGGTCCAGCAGGCGCATGAGGAAAGGCTCCTCGATGGTCCAGTCCTTCACCCGGTACAGCTCCATGTGCTCGATGGTCCGGTTAAAAACTCCGCGCTCCGTGATCAGCCGCTGCGTGGTCAGGCGGATCTTTGTATTCCTCAGAACCAGGTATTTCCAGATGGCGATTGGAATCGTGACGACCAGGATGCAGGACACCCACCACCAGAACAGCTGCCAGCCCGACGGAGCCCCTTCCCAGAGAGTGTTCTCGGCAGGAGCGGCGGGGGTGGCGGGCGCTGGTGCGGAACCCGGGGTGGCATTGGTGGCATCGGACATGCCGGCACTATAATTCGTCTTCGCAACCCTGCGAATAAAATCACGATGGGGCATCCGTGGATAGTGCCGGACCCAATCCTCCACGCAGGATTGAATTTCCCCATAACTGGATGTATCATCGGAAGAGGCTGCCCCCGCCGCCGTCCATCCACACCCTCCCCCCAACCATCCTATGATCTTTCAGATTGCCTTCTTTGTCATCGGCTTGATCGTTGCCACGCCGGTCTTGTTGTATTTCTACTTCAAGAATCCGAATCCGCGATTCCGCCCCCGTCTCGGAGAGATGGTCATGCTGGCAGGCTTTGCCCTGCTGGTCTGCGCCGGGCTCTCCCACTTTCTTGGCGGCATGCTCGACAGCCCGGAAATTCGCGGGAGCCTGCCCACCTCGGGCACTGACGACCAGTCGATGGAGCAGGCATCCTTCCGCGAAGCGCAGGATCAGTTGCGTCCGAAGGAATTCAAGAAAGCACCGAGCAGCAAGCCGGACAATAATTAGCGGGCCGTCCCGGTTTTTGCCTCAAACCAGAGCCTCGGCCGGCACCCGGTACGAGGAGACCGGCATCTGGGAAGGCGAGTGGGCTTTCATCGAGGCTGGTGGCTGGAGAAAATCGGCCGCCCTGTCCATGGCCGCGTCACAGTTCAGCTCCCACTCGTGCAGGGCGGACTTCAGGTAGCGGGGGAGTCCCGCCTTTCCGCTCAGCCACTGGGGCAGGCGGCCGTTGCCGGAGGCTTCTTCGTTTTTCAGCGCCTCAGGCAGCGGGGGGAGGACGACTTCCAGTCCGTCCAGGTGGTGCATGGCGCGACCGGCATTGGGCACCGCCCAGCCAGTCGCTGCGGCGCCGAGCCCTTCGGCCCGGACCACGACATAGTCCACGTCGGCACGCAGTGCTTCCGCAAGCCGGACGAGGCACTTCTCCGACTGGCTGCTCATCGTCACGGGAATGACCAGCGTCGCTGTCGCTTCCGCCTCGGCCAGCAGGTCGCCAATGTCGTGGCGCTCGTAAAATTCGGCAAATGCCGCGGCCTCCCCGGAGGCCACGTCCAGGATGCCCACCCCGGTCGCGTCGACCAAGCCCAGAAGGTCCTCGCCCGTCAGACTTCCCTCTACGTCAAAAAAATCGGAACCGCTCAACCCGGCAGGCTGGGCCGGATCGGTGTGCGCCAAAATCGGTTTGAATCCGTTTCGCGTCAGGCGTCCTTTCAGGAGTTCCATGAACGTTGTCTTTCCAGTGCGGGAGACGTCACTAAGGCAGATAATCAGTTTTTTCATTTCGGTGGTTTGGTTGTTCCGGTAGAATATCCACTAAAATTAATATTTTCAAGATAAATATTATAAATTCTGTAAAATATTTAGCCCATCGCGTCCAACTTCCTGATTTTCCGACCCCGGCCCAAGCGAAGGCTTCCGAGCCGCTCCTCCGGGGGAGGGGTGTTCCCCGTTTTCGAGGACTTCCTCACAAGTTATTCACAACATCTCCACAACCGGGGAAAACCGCCCTCTACGCACCGGTTTTTGACCGGGGCCCCGGAAAATGCCGCTGCGGGAAGGGCAAAAAAGCAACCCTTTTGTGACGGGGCGGAGCCTTCTTCCGCCCTCCCTTCAACCGTTGTGGAACGCCCATGGAACCTGACCTGTGGAGTCATGCATTGCGTGATGAAGCACGTTGCGGATTGTTTGGTTAATTGACGTATTATTAGAACTTTAAGGCGAAAATCCACCATTGGCTTCAAGTCCCCCCGGGTTTGTTCGTCACGGCGACTGTCATCCTGTCCGCATCGCATTAGAAGGGCTTAATTTTCCGCCGAAAATCTCGCAAATGCGCCACCAAACAAGCCCGGTCGATTTCGTGACGGGATAACCACCAGCCGCCCTGGAAACCTTACCAAATCGTCATCCCACGGGGCAATATCAGGGGCTCCCGCACTTGTTCACAAAAGTTATTCACACGCCGCTGGCGGAGGGGGGCGATTTCCCCCGCTGCCACCGCTGCCAGCCCAAGACGAGCCAGAATGGCAGGTTCACGAGGAAGAAGAACTCCATCCACTCGTTCAGCTCGAAGGCCAGCTCCATGGTCAGAAAGATCATGCGGTGCATGATGATGAGGGAGACGCCGATGAGGAAGGCCCAGCCTCGGTTGGCCAGAGCCAGAAAGGCAAAGGCTTCCAGAAACCAGCCGCCACCGAAGAAAAGGCGCGTCAGGTTCGGGTTGGCCGCCACCCAGTCCGCGATGGGGACCACCGGGGGCACCCCGCCGAAGGCCGCCGGGTCGTTGTGGAAATGCTGCTGGTGCGTTTTGACGAGCTGAAGCGCGATGTCCGGCAGGTGGTGGAACCAGAGGCCGCCCGAGGCCCACATTTTCGTAACGGCCGAAGTCACATAGACCCCGGCTATGACAACCACCGTCCCCTGCACCCACCAGCCGTCCCGCCGTTCACAGCCCCGAGCCCAGGGAAAGCGGATCAGGCGTGCGGGCCGTTCGGATTTGCAAAAGGCCCAGTGTCCCAGCACGACCAGCGTCTGGGCAATCAGGATGAGCGTGATGATCTGGTTTCCGTGGCTGGTGAACCCCTGGCTGTTGTAATAAGTGAACTCAAGCAGGTGGGAGAGCGTCATCAGCACCAGCACCACCGGCAGCCCAACTCCCGCCACATAAAGAAGCGCCGCCACCAGGCCGCCCCACTCGATGGCCCGTAGGATGCGCTCGTCCCCCAGCCAGTTCAGGTCCATCACCCGGGCCAGCCCCACCGGACGGTCCATCGAGTCAAACGGCAGAGCCGAGAGCAGGCTTTGCCAGTAAAACCAGCCCACGCCGGCCCGCATGATCAGGGATTCCCACCACGCCACCGGCTGGACACGAAAGCCGTGGCGCAACGAGCTGAAAATCTGGATTAATAGCTTCTTCATGTTCGCTCCCTCACTGCACGGCCAGGACCCGGGGGTGCCGCACAAATTTCCCGTCCTCCCGGATGATCCACACGTGAACGAAGGCCGTTTTTTCCGGCAGGGGAGTGCCGCTGTTTTTCGCCAGTCGGTGCACCTTGTCCAATATTTCCCCCGCTACCTCGCGCTCCAGGCTCTCCGGCACGTCGGCGATCTTCATCCCCTTGCCCTTGTAGCGCTTTTTCAGCACCTCCATCAGCCGGTTGTGGAACATCTTGTTCACCTTGGATGCCGTCATGCCGCCGATCAGGCTCGGCATCGGCAGTGCCCTGCCCTCCGCATCCTGCAGGAAAATGTAGTCCTCCTTGGGGGTAAAATCCGAGTACATCGGAAAATGGGAGAACGGATACCACCGCTCGCGAAGGATCTGCGTCACGAGGACGAAGACCCCCACCCACGTCAGTGGATGGGTGGCGATGCGCAGCGCCAGTCTGGCACCCTGTGACGTTTCCGGCATCCCCCTCTCTTAGGCAGGGACGCCGCCACGGCCACTAAAAAATGCGACGGGAATCACTCCGACGCCACACCAGCCGCCGCGCGGACGATTTCGCCAAAGCTGCCCGGCTCCAGGCTGGCCCCGCCGACGAGGAATCCGTCCACATCCGGCTGGCGGCAGAGTTCGTCGGCATTGGCAGGCTTCACGCTGCCGCCGTACTGGATGCGAATGCGGCGCGCCGCATCAGCATCGTAAAGTTTTTCCACCACAGAGCGCACAAAGGCATGCGCACTTTGCGCCTGCTCGGACGTGGCCGTGCGGCCCGTCCCGATGGCCCACACGGGCTCGTAGGCGATCACCACATCGTGCAAATCCTTCGCGTCCACGCCCTTCAGATCCGCCGTCAGCTGGCGCTCCAGCACTTCCTCGATCTTTCCGGCATCGCGCTCCTCCAGCGTCTCGCCAATGCACAGGATCGGCTTCAGGTTGGATTTCAGGGCGGAAATGACTTTTTTGTTGATCAGTTCGTCCGTTTCCCCAAAAATCGCCCGGCGCTCGCTGTGGCCGAGGATGACGTAGGTGACAAAAAGCTCCCGCAGCATGTAGGGGCTCACTTCGCCCGTGTAGGCGCCGTGGGTTTCATAGTGCATGTTCTGGGCGGCGATGCGCACCTCGGCCTTCGTCAGGATGGCGGAGGCGGCGGCCAGGGCGACAAAGGGTGGCGCAATCACCACATCCACTTGATCTCCCATGTTGCCCAGCTGCGGCACGAAGCTGCGGATGAAGTCCTCCGTCTCGGACGGAGTCTTGTGCATTTTCCAGTTGGCAGCGATGATCGGTTTGCGCAGTTTCGACATGATAAAAGAAGCGGTTCGGACTAACCGCCCGCCCCTTTACCCGGATTTTAGCCCTTGTCCAACGTCAGAGGCATCCCGGCGGCGAATTTCTTTCATCCACTCTGCCCATCCCGCCGAAAATTGCCCGTGGACGAATCCCTTTCCGCGCAGAGGATGCCCTAGGACGCCACGAACACCGCCCCACCCGCCATGACCCGCCTCACCATTTGCCCGGACAAGCCAGCCCTCGGTCGCACCGCTGCAGCCGCCGGAGCGGAAAAAATTCGCACGGCCCTTAAAAACAGAGGTTCAGCCACCATAATCGTCGCCACCGGCGCCTCCCAGTTTGAAATGCTGGACGCCCTCGTCCGCGAGCCGGACATCCGCTGGGACCGCGTCACCGCCTTTCACCTCGACGAATACGCCGGCCTGCCCATCACCCACCCGGCTTCTTTTCGCGGCTACCTCTGGGCGCGTTTTGCCTCCCGGCTGCCCCTGCCGCTAAAAACCTTCCATTATCTGGATGGGGAAGGGGACCTGGACGCCGAGTGCCTCCGCATCGGCTCCCTCCTTCAGGCGCACCCGGTGGACGTCGCCTTCGTGGGCATCGGAGAAAACGCCCACCTTGCCTTCAACGACCCGCCGGCTGATTTCGAGACCACCGTCCCCGTGCAGGTCGTCCACCTCGATGAAGCCTGCCGCCGCCAGCAGCTGGGCGAAGGCTGGTTTCCCACCCTGGACTCCGTCCCCACCCGCGCCCTCTCCCTCAGCGTGCGGCAGATCATGGAGAGCGCCTCCATCATCTGCACCGTCCCGGACGAGCGCAAGGCCGCCGCCGTCCAGGCCTCCGTGGAGGGGCCGGTCACCCCGGCAGTCCCCGCCTCCATCCTCCAGCAGCACCCGGACTGCCACCTTTTCCTCGATCCGCCTGCGGCCAGCCTGCTGAAACCCTGAGCCGTCTCCCTCTTGTGGCGATCCCGGCAACCGTCGGCCGCCAGCCGGCGTATTTTTTTTAGCGAGACAGCGGCACGAAATCCACCGCCGTCGCGCCACACCCTCCCGCCATGTTCCGCCCACCCCACCTCCTCGCCGCCGGTCTTGCCCTCCTCCTCCCGGCCTGCTCCTCCACCATGAAGACCGCACCCCTCCCTCCGCTGGTCACCGTTCCGCATGTCGATCTCCCCCGCTACATGGGCGACTGGTACGTTTTTGCCCACATCCCCTACTCCCTGGAAAAGGGCAAGGTCGGCACCTTTGACCGCTACGCCATGCGGGCGGACGGACGCATGGACAACATTTTCTGCTTCCGCAAAGGCACCCTCGACGCCCCGCTCCAGCAGTGGAACGGCGTCGCCTGGGTCCACAACAAGGAGACCAATGCCGAGTGGCGCGTCCAGTTCATCTGGCCCCTGCGCGTGCCCTACCTCATTACCGATCTCGACAAGGACTACCAGTGGAGCGTCGTCGGCTACCCCTCGCGCAAACTCGCCTGGGTCCTCACCCGCCAGACCACCCTGGACGAGCCCACCTACCAGGGCATCCTCGAGCGCCTGAGAAAGCAGGGCTATGACACCACCCAGCTCGTCAAGGTGCCCCAGCTGCCGCGCTGACGCCGCCCGGCTGGGGCGGATTGTGCGCAGGAAAAATTTTTGACCGGACTGAAACATCGTCCGGCAGGTGTCGATTGAGTGGGCACGCGGGCCATCAGACCCGCCGTCTCGGGAAAAATCCAGCCACTCCACTCCATGCACCCCATCCACTGCCTCCGTGCCCTCTCCATTTCCCTGTCCTGCGCGCTTCTGGCCGCCGGCCCGGTCTGCGCCACCACCTTCAGAGTGACCAACGCCCTCGAAAGCGGCTCCGGCTCCCTGCGTGCGGCCATCGAGAGTGGAAATGCCGTCCCCCAAGGCACGGACGTCCTCGTCCAGTTCGATCCGGATTCCTTCACCACCCCGAAGACTGTGCAACTCACCGCGAGTTCACTGCCCCTCACCCTGACGCGCTCAATGGAGATCGAAGGCCCGCCGCTTCTGGATGGGCGCCCTGCGGTGACCATCAGTGGAGACGTGAATGGAGATGGGATCGCCGGTGAGGGGGACAAGCCGGCGTTTGTCACCTCGGGCAGCACCCCCTCGGAACAAATCACCGTCAGAAATCTGGCAGTCGAACACTGTTACAGCGCCAATGCATTTGGAGCCGCCCTTTCCTTCAAACCCGCGCTCGCGGGCGTGCTTCTGCTCGAAGACTGCGTATTCCGGGGCAACGCTTCCCTGGCCGCCGGCGCGTTCGTGGCTGCCGGTGCCGCTCATGCGGTGACGCTCCGCCGCTGCACCTTTGCGGACAACCGCGCCCTCGTTACCAGCGGTGGAGCCATCTATCTAAGCAGTCCCGTCCTTGCCACTCTTGAGCGCTGTACATTTTCAAACAACGAAGCCGACTCCTACGGAGGGGCTCTGTATTCGAACGCGGGCAGCCTCGTGATCAAGGATTGCTTGTTTCATCATAATAAATCCGGCTTCGGTGGCGGCGCGATTGAAGCCCATGGTCAGCTGGCCTGCGAGGGCTGCACCTTTTCAGAAAACCAGACCGACGCGCAGGGCGGCGCGGTCTACATTCAAGTCGTTTCTCCGGCTGCCATGGCAGGGATTGAGAACTGCACCTTCACCCGGAACTATTCAACCGGATGGGGATCCGCCATTTGCTCCTTCGATGCCACCTTTTTCCTGCGCCACTGCACCGTGGTGGAAAACACGAGCGCCCTGGTTTCCGATCTCCCGGCGGCGGTCGCACTGACCAGCAACAGCAGCGCCTCGGTGACGAACTGCCTCGTGGCTGGAAATCTCAAAGCGGGCTCAACCGTTGAGGCTGCCTCTTTTTATCTTCGCTCGTCCACCCTCTCATCAGCCAGTGGCGGCAACCTCATCGGCAATGCCGACAGTGTGCCCGGCGTTTTCATCAATCCCACCGACCAAACCGGCACTGCGGCAGCCCCGCTCGCGGCGGGTGTGGGGCCGCTCCAAAACAACGGGGGATTCACTCCCACGCGGGCCCCGCTGAAGGGCAGTCTGGCCATCAATGCAGGCGTTGCCAGCGCACTCGCCACCGACCAGCGCGGCCTCGCCCGCCCCTCAGGCTCCGCCCCGGACGCCGGAGCGGTCGAATTCAAGCAGCTGAACTTTAACCAGTGGGTCGCTCTCTATTTCACCGGGCCCGGGGACGGGCAGATGAACGACCCGGATGGCGACGGCCTGCGCAACCTGGCCGAGTACTACCTCGGCACGGATCCCACCACGCCCACGCCCACCGTGACCACGGGGGACATGACCGGCGGCAGGCTGCGCATGACCTGGCCCGTGGCGGACCACGTTCTACCAAATCTCTTTACTGCCACATTTGAGACGTCGCAAAACCTCTCCAGCTGGAACCCCGCCAGCCCCGAGCCTGTAGAGGTCGGACGGGAGGGCAACACCATCCGCTACGAGGCCACCTTTGCCGCAGGAGTGCCCAAGCGCTTCGCCCGGCTCGTCGTTGTCCCGGCGCCGTAGGGTTCACCTCGGCGCCGGCTTGTACTCCAGCACGCAGCGGAAACCAATGCACGACTCCCGCCGGGACCCGGCCTCCATGCGCCGGAAGTCGCGCCGCAGCTGGTCCTGGTAGCCGCCGTCCACCCACGAGCCGCCGCGCAGGACGTATTTGGTCATGTTCGGCGCAGGCGTGCTCTCGCACCACTCCCAGACATTTCCCCACAGGTCGTAGAGACCCTCCGTCGCGGAAAAGGAAGCCACCGGGGCGGCTGCGGGGAAGGCGTCACTCCGCAGCGGCAGATGCTGCCAGCCCTGCGGCCAGACGGACTCCCTAACCTCCGAGCCCGCGTAATTGGCAAACCCCGCCGGAGGAGGCCACTCGGCTCCCCAGGGAAACTTGACCGCGCCTGCGGCCAGGGAGAGGTGGCGCTCCTGCGGCGTGCCTCCCGTTTCGTCCGCCACTCCCGCCAGCGCGCTCCACTCCTCGTCCGTCGGCAGCCGGTAGAGCTGCCCCGGCCCCAGTCTTCCCGTGCGCTGCTCGGCCCACGTCAGCCACGCGCAGAACCTCCGTGCCATGAAAATATTGATCCCGTCCGCCGGCAGATTCGCGTCCTGTCCGGCGGCATCGTAGACCGGATCGCCCGCCGTGCCGGCCTTCACCCAGCCCAGTGCCGTGAGGATGTTCACCGGAGTCCGGCTGGGCTTGCGCGGCCCCCCTGTGGCCTCCAGCGGCTCGGACCACTCCGCACTCTCGGCCATGAAGGCGGCCCAGTTTTTCCGCTGCGTCTCATGCACCGCCGCCAGCAGCGGCCGGCCGGCCACCGGGATGAAAATCATGCCCAGACTGTTCGTGAACGGCGCTTCGCGGGTGGCCGCCTCCGGGTTGGGAAATCCCGAGGCGTTCACCAGTGGCAGCCGGGCAGCCACCGGCGTGCGCGGCAGCTGGTAGCCGATGCCTCCCGCCAGCAGCGCCAGCCCTGCTGCAGCCCCAGCCATCCGCCACCGGCGCCGGCGCAGCCGCCTCGCCGCCCCGGTCGCCAGCAGCCTGCGCAGCTCCCGGATGCGCTCCGCCACGCCCGCGGCGGACACCCCGCGCGCTCCCGGTTCCTCCGCCAGCAGTGCCTCGATCAGCCCGTCCACCTCGCGCGGGAGGCCTGCTTTTTGCGACACCCTGGCGAACCTCCCCACTGGAGGCCCTCCCGTCAGCATCTCATACATCAGCACGCCAAGCGCATACAGGTCCGCCGCCGCCGTGGCCGGCTTCCCGGCCATCACCTCAGGTGCCACGTAGTACGGCGTCCCCAGCGCCAGCCCGGCTGCCGTCAGCGTCACGGATGGCGGCACCCCGCTGTCAGAGGCGAGGGAAAAATCCACCAGCCGCACCCCGCCCCCGGCGGACACGATTACGTTCGCCGGCTTCACATCCCGGTGCACCACGCCCCGCTCATGCGCGTGTGCCAGCGCATCCGCCACCGCTGCGGCTATTTCCAGCGCCCGGTCGGCGGAGATCCGTGATGCCTGGAGCAGCCGCTGCAGGTCGCACCCCTCCACCAGCTCCGTGGCCAGGAAAAGGCGGCCATCCTCTGTGAACCCGGCATCCAGCAGCCGCACGATGCCGGGATGGTCCAGCTTTCTCAGCAGCGCCGCCTCATTTTCCACCCGCGCCAGCAGCGTGTCCCGGCCGGACCGGTCATCCCGCTCCGTCCGGTGGCGGAAGACCTTCACCGCCGCCACCGCATCCCCGTCCTCCATTACGCCGCGCCAGACCACACCCTGCCCGCCCGCGCCGAGCGGCGTCTCCAGCGTCCACCCCGGCACCCGGGGTGCCTCACCCGCCGCGCTCCCGCCGCCGTCATCCTCCCGCCAGACGGCCGCCAGCGCCCCTGCCACGCACGCCGGGCACAGGCCGGCATAGCCCGCCTTCGGCAGTGGGGCTCCGCATTCGGGGCAGGGGGGAGTCTGGTTCATCGTCACCGCATTCATCGCCGCCGGAGGGGAAATGTTTCACAGGGTTTCGGATAAAAGCCGCAGCAGGTGCTGCACCTCCGCGTCCACCTCTCCGGCCTCATCCAGCGTGGCCGCCACCGCCTCCCGCAGCAGGGCGCCCAGCCGGTGCCTCGCCCGGTGCACCGCCAGGCGCACCTGCCCTTCGGAAATGCCCAGCTCCACCGCTTTTCCCGCCACATCTTTCACCCCGCCGGGCCGGAGCAGCCCCTCCTTGATCACGGAAAAAAACGCCGCCTTTCCGCGGCCAGCGTAGTAGCCTTCCAGCCGGACCAGCGCCGCATCCAGCGTCGCCAGCGCCCAGTCCCGGTCATACGCCGCACCCGCCGCTGCCACCGCCGGCTGGTCCCTTTCCGGCACCTCGTCCAGCGCCAGCGTCCCCTGCGCCCCGCCCCGCTTCTCCCGCATCCGGTGCCGCCAGAAGTTCGCCAAATGATTCGCCGCCGCCTTTTTCAAAAGCGTGCGCAGCTTTCCCGCCTCCGGGTCCACCACGCGGAAGCCCCCTCCCTTCAGAAACGAGGCGAAAAAGTCCTGCGTCACATCCTCCGCCTCGGACTCCGGGCACCCCAGCCCCAGCAGATACTTCCGCACCGGCGGCCAGTACGTCCGGCACAGGTCCTCCAGCGCCGCCAGTTCATCCCGTCCCGGCGACTGCGCCCGCCGCACCACGGACCAGGCCGTGGCGGGAAAGAGCGGACTTTTTGGCAGAGCTTCAGACATGAGGGCCGGGCGCACCTCCAGCGCCACAGGGCAGACAGAGCCACCGGATGCCCCGCCTGTAAACCACCTTCCCACCCGTCACTCCTTGTTCAGCATTTCGCGGATCTTCGCCAGGTGGCTCTTCGCCGTTTCCATCGTCGCCGGCGTGTCCATGATCTGCTCGTACGTCGACACCTCCACCGGCGGCGTGGGCAGTTCCTTGATGAAACTGCTCGGCATCACCGGCAGCGGGTCGCCGTATTTGATCCGGCTGTGGCAGTGCGTCATCGTCAGCTTTTCCTTCGCCCGCGTGATCCCCACGTACAGCAGCCGCCGCTCCTCGTCCCGCGTGCCCTCCTCCATGCTCCGCTTGTGCGGCAGGATGCCCTCCTCCAGCCCCACCAGGTAGACCACGGGAAACTCCAGCCCCTTTGACGCATGGAGCGTGATCAGCCACAGCCCCGGCTTCTCCGCCGCCTTCTCCTTCTCGTCCCCCCGGTCGTCATCCAGGCAGATTCCGTCCAGGAAATGGCGCAGGCCGTTCCCCTTGTTTTTCTGGTGTTCGTAGAGCGAGTTCAGCATCTCCCTCACGTTGGCCTCCCGGCTCATCGACTCCTCCGGCGTGTCACAGTTCCGCGTCAGGTATTCCAGAAACCCGGTCTCTTTGACGATGGACTCCGCAAAGGCCGCATACTCCAGCCCCGGGCGTTGCAGCGTCTGGCGCCACGCCTCCACCTGGTCTGTGAAGGCCGCCACCGCCCGCTGCGTTTTTGTCCCCAGCAGCTTCGTGAACTCCGGATCACGCAGCATCGCAAACACCGAGACCTTCGCCTCGATGCTCGCGTCCGTCGCAGCGCCCGTCGTCGCCTCACCAATTCCCCTCGGCGGGTTGTTGATGATCCGCAGCAGGTTCACGTCGTCATCCGGGTTGATGATCACGTTCAGGTACGCCACCACGTCCTTCACCTCCTTCCGCTCAAAGAAACTCTGCCCGCCCAGAATCCGGTACGGGATGCCCTGCTTCCTCAGCGCCTCCTCGAACCTCCTCGACTGCGAGTTCGTCCGGAAAAGAATGGCAAAGTCATCCCACGGACGCCGCTCCACCGTGTTGGCCGACCAGATTTCATTGATGATGAACTCCGCCTCCTCCGCATCCCCCGGCATGGAAATCAGCCGCACCGGGTCCCGCCCCGGCTTCGTGGGGATCAGCTGCTTCTCCCGCCGCCCCCGGTTGTGCCGGATCACCGCGTTCGCCGTCTCCAGGATTGGCGCCTGGCTCCGGTAGTTCTCCATCAGTTTTATCACACACGGATTCGGGAAAAACCTCTCGAATTCCAGAATGTTCGCCGACTCCGCCCCCCGCCAGCCGTAGATCGACTGGTCGTCATCCCCCACTACGCACACATTGTGCCGCGTCCCGGAGAGCAGCCGCACCAGCTCCATCTGCTGCCGGTTCGTGTCCTGAAACTCATCCACCATGATGTAGTGGTAGATCGACTGCCACTGCTCCCGCACATCCGCATGCCCCTCCAGCAGGTCCACCGCCAGCCCCAGCAGGTCGTCAAAGTCCACCGCATTGTGCAGCTTCAGCTGCCGCTGGTACTCCCGCGCTATCTCGTCCAGAAACGGGTCGCCCGAGTTCCCGATCGTCCCCTTGCTCTTTCCGGCGGAGATTTGCGACTGCGCCTTGTACGGGTCCAGCCCCGTCGCCTTCCCCCCGCGCCGCCCGATGATCGTTCGCACCAGACCGATCTGGTCCGATCCCGTGTAGATCGTAAAGTTGCTCTTGTACCCCAGCCGCTCGATCCCGCTGCGGAGGATCTTCACGCACAGGGCGTGGAAAGTGGAAAGCGTCAGCTTCTTTGCCGCCGCCTTTGGCACCATGCCGCCCACCCGCTCCCGCATTTCATTCGCCGCCTTGTTCGTGAACGTCACCGCCAGGATCCGCTCCGGCGGCACATCACTGGCCAGCAGAAACGTGATCCGCGTCGTGATCACCCGCGTCTTCCCGCTCCCCGCCCCGGCCAGAATGAGCACCGGCCCTTCCGTTTGCCGGACGGCCTGGAGCTGCGCGGGATTCAGTCCCTTCAGATTCACTTGGATCGCTGCCATGATTCGCCTTCATTCACCGCCGCCTCCAGGCGCCGGGCTCCCTCCATAACCCCGTCCCGCCCGCTGCTCAAGATGCAGTCTTTGTTTGTCGTTTTTGGGGCAGGGCAGGGGAGGGCGCGGCCGGTCACCGGGGACCGCCGCCCCCGTCCGTCTGCTGCCGGTGCGCCGCCACATTCCCCTTGCCGGGCTCCCTCGCCGCGTCTTGCTTCCTCCGCATGAGCCCCCAGGCCACCTCCGCTGTTCCGGCACCCTCTGCCCAGGCCCCTGCGCCTCCGGTCCGCGTCTTCATTTCCCGCACCTCCAGCGGACTCGCCGCCACCGCCGAGAAATGCGCCGCCGTCCTTCGCTCCCGCACCCACGTCCCCGTCCACGTCATCATCCAGACCGAGTTCACCGGCCACTGGCGCGATGTGAAGGGCATGCTCTTCTCCCACCTCCACGAGAGCGACGTCGTCCTCTGCCTCATCGGCCCCGCTCATGGGGCAGAGCCCACCGACCCCGCCACCGGCCTCCCCACCCCCGTCACTGGCCTGAAGGACCCCCGCACCGAAGGCCGCTGCTTTTCCTACACCCAGCTCGAGCTGCTCGTCGCCCGCCAGCTCGGACGCCACGTTTTTACCTACTTCATTCAGGAGCCCGAGCCCCCCGCCACCAGCGACCTCCTCGGCCCCCTCAAGCCCGAGCCCCCCGGCCTCCTCCAGCGCCAGCAGCTGTTCATCACCGAGTTCGGCAAGGACGGCACCAACACCTACGTCACCTGCTCCACCTGGGCCGCGCTGGAAAAGGAACTCCTCAGCATCCCACTCACGCTCCACCCGGATCACGGCCAGCCCAACAACCTCCCCTTCCTCACCCTCGGCTCCCTTTTTATCGGTCGGGACGCGTTCCTGGAAAAAATCCGCACCCAGCTTGTCCCCGGCACCGCCACTGTCATCACCCAGCCTGCCGCCATTCATGGCATGGGCGGTGTGGGGAAGACGCGCACCGCCGTCGAGTTCGCCCTGGCCC
>JANOAS010000029.1:0-8884 GCA_031411255.1 bacterium | reverse complement strand
ACTGCTCGACTTCACGCCCGACGACTACGGCTCCTTTGCCTCCGACAACCTCGACGACGCCTGGCAATGGCTCTACTTCGCGAACAACCCTGACAACGCGCAGCCCGCCGACGATCCCGACAGCGACGGCCAGGACAACGCGTTCGAATTCCTCGCTGGCACCACGCCGCTCGACGGCTCCAGCCTTCTCCAGCTCCGCATGGAACCCGTGCCCGGCCAGCCCGCTGTGCGCCAGCTCTTCTTCGAGCCCTTCCGCCCGGACCGCACCTACCGCTGGGAATTCTCCACCGCGCTCCAGCCCGCATGGGAGCCGGTCATCGGAGATCCACCCGACCCCCTGCCCGGCGGCGAGACCCGCGCCACCGATGAACTCGCGGACGAGGCGCGGAAGTTCTACCGTCTGAAAATTGAGCGGTAGAGTTGAAAATATTCCAGCCGCTGCCACCCTGAGGCGTGGACAAGAACCTGGCCGCCATGCCCACCACTTTTCCTGCGCGCTGTCCGCAATGCGGCGTGCGCCTGCCTGCGGGGACGCCCGGCTCCTGCTGCCCGCTCTGCGTGCCGGAGGACGGGGAGGACGGGGACTCACCCATGGGCCGCGTGCTTGGGGATTGTGAGATTTTCGAAGAAATAGGCCGCGGCGGCATGGGTGTGGTGTGGCGCGGAAGACAGCGCGGGCTGAACCGGGAGGTGGCCGTGAAAACCCTGCCGGGCGGCGGGCTGGCGGGGGCGGAGGCGCGGGGGCGGTTCCGCACAGAGGCGCTCGCAGCGGCCAGACTGAAGCATGAAAACATCGTGGCCGTCTACGAGGTGGGGGAGGACGACGGCCTGCCCTTCCTGGTCATGGAGCTGGTCCACGGCCGCACGCTCAGCGCCGTCATTGGCGGGAACCCCGTCAACGCCCGCCAGGCGGCCCTGTGGCTGCGGGATTCCGCTCTGGCGGTGGAGCACGCGCACTCCAGGGGGGTGCTCCACCGCGACCTGAAGCCGTCGAACATTTTCATCGAGCCCGGCGACCATGGCGGCCGCCCGCGGGTCATGGACTTTGGCCTGGCGAAGCTGACCGATGCCGACCATGGGATGACACTGTCCGGCTCCGCCATGGGCTCACCCGCTTTCATGCCGCCGGAGCAGACGCGGGGAGGGAGCAGCACGTGCCAGAGTGATGTCTACGGACTGGGGGGCGCTC
This sequence comes from bacterium, assembly GCA_031411255.1. Classification (GTDB taxonomy): domain Bacteria; phylum Verrucomicrobiota; class Verrucomicrobiia; order Verrucomicrobiales; family V1-33; genus JANOAS01. Next base: position 7,695 of record JANOAS010000029.1, on the reverse strand, counting down.
GATGGCCTCACGCGGAACGGAGACGGTGTCGCAGCACGTGCCAGAGTGATGTCTACGGACTGGGGGGCATCCTCTACAGTGCGCTGACGGGCCGGCCGCCCTTTCATGGTGAATCCCTCGCCACCGTCCTGGCGCAGGTGCAGACGCAGGATACTGTGCCGCCCCGCCGCCTGAATGCCAGCGTGCCTTTGGATCTGGAAACGATCTGCCTCAAGTGCCTGGAGAAGTCCCCCGCCCGGCGCTACGCCACCGCCGCCGCCCTCGCAGAGGATCTGACCCGCTTTCTGGAGGGCCGCCCCGTGCTGGCCCGCCCGCTCGGGCGCGGCGGGCAGCTGGTCCGGGCCGCCCGGCGGCATCCCTGGCAGGCCGCCGCCGCGCTCATGGGTGCGGCCCTGGTGGCGGGCGTGCTTCTGTTCCTGGTCTGGGGGGTGCGAACCGAGCGCCGCCACACGGCCGACCTGCGGGTGGAAAAGACCGCCACCCAGCTGGCGCTCGACCTGTCAAAAATAGAAGGAGCCCGCTCCATCATCCGCCTGCACCAGCCGGACGGCCGCCCGAGGGCACTGGAAATGATGCAGACTGTCCTGGCCGGGCAGACCTCGGAGGAACTGCGCGCGGCGGCGAGGGACACCGCGCTGGCAGCCCTGGCGCTGCCCATGGCGGTGCCCCTGCCCATGCCTGGAGAGGCCATCCGGAGCGATGACTGGACGATGAGCACCGGCGAGCTTTCGTGCGACCGCTGGGCCTTTTCCGAGTTCCACGGGCGCATCCAGGTCCGCAGCCTGTCCACCGGGGAGACGGTCTCCGAGTTCTCCACCGCTCCGCGAAAGGTGACGGCGCTCATCCGTTTCAGCACAGGCGGCCGCTGGCTGGCCATCCGCCACCGGGATGAACTGGGCATCTGGGACACCACGCCCGGTACCGCAAATCCAATCGCCTTCGCTGCCAGGGCGTGGGGCCCGGACCGGACGTTTGGCCTCATGCACGCGGCCTTTGCGCCGGACGGGAGCGCGGTGGTCTGGTCTGACGGCGCAGCCCTGGTGGCCACGGCCCTCCCCACCGGCCGGGAGATGGCCCGCTGGACGGCACCCGGCGGCGGGCGCTTCCGGTGCGATGCGGTCGCCTTCGCGCCGGACGGGAAATCCTTCGCCCTGTCCCACGACTCCCCTCCCATACTGGACGTGCGCAGCTGGCCCTCGGGCGAAGTCCTGCAGCCCCTCACAGACAGACCACTGCTGCCTGCGGAAGCCCTCGCCATCGCCCCCGGGGGCAGGTGGATCGCCGCCGGCGACGCCGCCGGACGCATTTCCCTCTGGCGCAGCAGCGGCAGCAGGCAGATCGATTTTCGCGCCCACCACGGCTCAGTCCGCGCACTCGGCTTTTCTGCGGATGGACGCCACCTGGCCTCCTGCAGCGAGGATGGCAGCCTGCGGGTGTGGGACTGCGTTTCAGATGCGCCGGTCACGCTGCTCCCGTGGGATGCCAGCCTGCCCTCCTTCTCCCGGGATGGGACGAAACTTGGCATTGGAACCACGGACGGCAGACCGGTGCTGGCGGACCTCTCGCTTTCTCCCATTGTGCGCAGCTTCCGTCCCGAGCCCGCCATGAAGCGGCCGCAGCACGTCTCCATTTATCCGGACAGCCAGTCACTCGTCTGCCTCTCGGATGAAGGGGCCGCAGAGTTCTCCCTGCCGGATGGCAGGCTCATCCGCGCCACGTCATCGGTGAATCCAGAGGCCGTGCTGGCGGATCCGGATGGCGCGGGCCTCTTCAGCGCCGCACCGGCAGGCCTCACCCGCTGGGTGGGGCGGGGTGCTGTGGAGGTGAGGGATTTCCTGCCGGCGGCCGAGGGGGGCTGGGCCGGGCTCAATGCAAGCGCAGACGGGCAGTGGCTGGCGGCCTGGGGCAGGAGCCAGCGTGCCGTGGTCTGGCCTGCCGGGGACCGGGACGGATCAAGGGTTCGCGAGGTCGTCCCCCCCCCTCGGCGGTTTTTTCAGCGTGGTCCTCTCGCCCGATGGCCGCTGGCTTGCCGGCACCCGCCGCTACGAGGCGGACATCCTCATTTTCGACGCCGCCAGCGGCGCCATCGCCCACACCGTTTTGCTCCCCTCCGCCACCAATGTACTGGCGTGGAGTCCGGACGGAAAATGGCTCGCCGCCAGCGGGGCGACGCCCGCACTCTGGCGCACAGACTCCTGGCGGCAGGAAAGCCTGACCGGCGTCTCCCCTTGCCATCAACCTGCCGGGGCCGGCGCCTTTTCCTTCCCCGGGGCCGGTGGTGCATCCCGGCTGCTCGCCATCGCCAGTGGGGACCACCGCATCGCCCTCTTCGCCCTGCCGGAGCGCCGGCTTGTGGCAAATCTGGAATCTCCAGACGGCGCACCACTCTACGACCTCGCCTTTTCACGGGACCACCGCTGGCTCGTCGCCGGCGCGGCCAGAGGCGGGGTGCAGATCTGGGACCTTGCCGCCATTCGTGCCAGCCTTCAGGAAATGAATTCCTCGTGGTGAGCTGCCGGTTGATCGTTCACCCGAGGGCGATCTGCCCGTTGCTGTCGCCAAAGGAGTGCACGTCCGTGCCCATGCGCTCCAGCATGGAGACGTAGAGATTGCACAACGGCGTCCCGCCAGGATTGGCGATGTGGCGGCCGCCTTTGATGGTACCGCCGGCACCTCCTGCCAGCAGGATGGGCAGGTTGTTCGGCTCGTGTCCGTTGCCGTCGGACATGCTGGAGCCGTAAAGCAGCATGCTGTTGTCCAGCAGAGTCCCCTCCCCTTCCTTGATCGCCGCCATCCGGTCCAGCATGTAGGCGTACTGCTCATTGTGCCAGCGGTTGATCTTTTGATACGGCCCGTATTTCTCCGCCTTGTTCTGGTGGTGGCTGAACTCGTGGTGGGCACCGTCCGCCCCGGGAATGAGCCGGGAGAAATTCTTGCCCGACACATCATTGGCAAACATGAACGTGCTGATGCGCGTGCTGTCACTCCAGAAGGCGAGCACCATGAGGTCCATCATGAGGCGCACGTGCTCCTGGTGGTCGCCCGGAATGCCCGCCGGCGCCGCCATGGCGTGGTCGTCGAACTGCGTGGCCGGCCGCCATTCACCCGGCTCCGGCTTGGAAAAGAAGGCCAGGCGGCGCTCCACCTCGCGCACTGAGTCGAGGTATTCGTCCAGCTTGAACTGGTCGTCCCGCCCGAGCTTTCCGCGCAGGGATTTCGCGTCATCCTGCACGAGGTCCAGCAGGGCGCGGCGCTCGTCGTCCCCCGGGGTCGCGGTGCGTGCAGCCTTGTCCTTGCGGGCCTGGATGATGCCGAAAAGTTTTTGCCACGCGGCCTTGGGGTCGACCTCCCGCGCCACGGGCACGGAGGGCGACTGCCAGGCGATGTAGCTGCCGTAGAGCCGGGTGTAGCCGACATTTGTATCGATGCCGGAGATGACCGGGTCAATCCCCAGCTCCAGCGAGGGCAGGGGCGTGTGGTGGCCGATGTCCCGGGCGCAGAGCTGGTCGATGGAAATGCCGCCCACGCTCAGGTCCTTGCCCGTCGTCTTGCGCACGGGCAGGCCAGTCAGGAAATTTGCCGTCTTGGCATAGTGGCCGTCGCCGCCCTCGCTGTTGTGCTTGTTCAGGCCGGAGAAGACGATCATCCGCTCCCGGTGCTTCTGCAGCGGCTCCAGGCTGGGCGTCACCTCGTAGTCGCGCCCGTCTTTCTTGGGGAACCAGTCTTTTTTCCACACCCCGTTCGGGAAATACAGGGCCGCCATGCGCACCGGAGCGCGCAGGGTTTTTGCCACCGTGGCCGGGGCGGCGGCGGAGGCGGAGGCGGCCGCGCCACCCACGATCTCGCCCATGGCTTCCAGAAAAGGCAGGCCGAGGGTGACCCCGGCGCCTTTGAGAAAGGTGCGGCGCGGCAGCCGCCATTTTTGAGCAAGGAAGTTCATGGCTTTTCAGGTTTGGTGGAGACGGTTTCAGTCTTCGGGTAAAAACGGAACTGGAAGGGCTTGCTCATCGCGATGGTCTCGATAAGGGCCGCCGGACGATACTCCGTCTTTGCCAGGGCCGCCATCGCATCCTTGATCACGCACTGGTCAAAGTGGTTCAGCTCCCGCCCCAGCGCGTAACCGGTCATTTTTTTGACGAGGTGCTTCATGATCTGCTCCTTCCGCGCCAGCAGGATCTTCTTCAGCCCCTCCGGCCCGTTGAATTCCTCGCCCGAGGGCATGCGCGCGTGGGCGTCCACCGGGCGGCCCGCCACCTCCAGCCGCAGGCGGCCCAGCACGTCGAACGTCTCCAGGCCAAAGCCCAGCGGGTCCATCCTGTTGTGGCAGGCGGCGCAGTTCGGGTCCTTCCGGTGCTGCTCCAGCTGCTCCCGCAGGCTGGTGGTGTCGAGCTGCTTTTCATCCTTGGGCAGAGCGGGCACATTCGGCGGCGGGGGCGGTATTCTCTCCCCCAGCACCACCTCCGCCAGCCAGCGCCCGCGCAGGACCGGGCTGGTCCGCAGCGGGTAGGACGTGAGGGCGTGAATGCCCGCCATGCCTGTCAGCCCGCCGCGTTCGCGTGACTTCAGCGCCACCCGCTGAAAGCCCTCCCCCTTCACCTCCGGCATGCCGTAGATTCCCGCCAGGCGCTCATTCACGTAGGAATAGTCACAGTCGATCAGGTCCGTCAGCGGACGGTTTTCCGCGACGAGGTGGTTGAAAAACTCCGTCACCTCCCCCCGCATGGCCGCCAGCAGCCCGGCGTCAAATTCCGGGTAGCGGCCCGGGTCCGGCTTCACATCCGCCCCCAGCTTTTCCAGCTCCAGCCACTGCATGGCGAAGCGCTCGCCAAACGCCGCCGCGCGCGGGTCCTTCACCATCCGGCGCACCTGCGCCAGGCAGACCTCCGGTTTCCCCAGCTCGCCCGACTCCGCCGTCTTCAGCAGTTCCTCATCCGGCATCGAGGCCCAGAGGAAATACGAAAGCCGGCACGCCAGTGCGGGCCCGGGCAGTTGCTGCACGCCGCCGGCCGGGTTCTCCGGCTCGACGAGGAAAAGGAAGTGCGGGGAGACCAGCACCCCGCGCAGCGCCAGCCGGAGGGAGGCCTCGTAGCCCTGCCCCTTCGCCTGCCGGAGGTCAAAGAGTTTCAGGTATTTATCCACCTCCGCCGCCTCCACCGGACGGCGGAAGGCCAGTCGCGTGAGGCGTGCCAGCACCTGGCGTGCCGCCTCGCGGGCGGGCACCTGGTCCGATGGCCGCGCCACCACCAGCCGGTCCCGCGCCGCCTGCAGCGCTGGAGACTGCGCCGTCCCGGCGTCCGGCAGGAGGGACCGGGTGATTTCCTCCGCCGCGTCCACGTATTTCTCGATGGCCAGGGACGTCGTGAATAGCGTGTCCCCCGTCGTGTCGAACCCCTCCCCCCCGGCTCCGTCAGCCGGCAGGTTTCGGCGCCCCGCCTTCACATCCACACCAAAGAGGTCGCGAACCGTGTTGTCGTACTCGTCCCGGTTCAGCCGGCGGCTCATCACGTGGCCCTTGTAGTAGTTTTCCGTCCGGTCGGAGGCCACCTCGTTGCAGTCCACCTCTTTTGGTTTCGGCAGCTCGCGCAGCCAGTCCATCAGTTCATTCTTCGCCCCGTAGTCGATCGGCACCTTCGCTCCCTCCGGCGGCATCTCGTCCGCCTGCACCCGCTGCAGCACCTCCCGCCACACCTTCGGCTTTTTCGTCACCGACTCCCAGGTGGCAAAGTCCGCCAGATTCAGATCCCCCTTCTGCTTTTCCGGCCCGTGGCAGGAGTAGCAGTGCTTCTCCAGCTTCGGTTTGATGCTGGCGGCGAAGTGTTTTTCCTTCGCCTCGTCACCACGCACCACCCCCGCCGCAGCCAGGACGAACCCGGCGGCGACGAAACGGTGGAGAAATTGGGGAAACAGAACAGGCATGGGCAGCAAAATCGGCACGGCGGAGGAGCAGGAGCCCACCGCACAGGAATCTACGCCCACGAACGCCCTCCGGCCGCCTCCCGTCAACCCAGGGGTGGTGCCTGCGAAATCCACCACAGCCTCAGAGTTTCCCCCAGCAGGCAGCCAGCCCTGTGGGAAACAAGCACGGCTACGGGGAAAAGGACCGCACGGATCGGCGGGGTGGTTGGGCGGGGTGGTTGGGCGGGGTGGGACGGGGAAAGGTGACGCTGTGCGGGAATCGGCTCGGGGCCATGCCGCGCGCTGGGGTTCCGAATCGTGCGGGGGCAAATCTTCGGGCACGCTTCGGGGCCAGGGGGCCTTCTTTCGTCCCTGCCGGGACTCCCGTGTCCGCCTAGGGAGACCCACAGCTGAAGCTGTGGGCTGGTATCTTCCGCCTCTGCCGAGGCTCCGACCCCGCTCCTCTGCCCAGGCTGCGCGTCGATAACCTCCAACCCTCCATACCTCTAATCCTCTAATCCTCTAATCCTCTAAACCTCTAAACCTCTAAACCTCTAAACCTCTAAACCTCTAAACCTCTAAACCTCCAACCCTCTAATTCCAATTCGTTTTTAAAAATGGACACCCCACCATCTCGCCTCCATCCCGGAGGGATGGACCATGAATAGCCGGGGGTCGCCAGACCCCCGGGAAAGCAACCCCAATGACCCGAACCCCGGAGGGGTTTTCCCATGGAGCCGAGGATGGGGCTACCCCTCCGGGTAGGCCTCCGATTCACGGACTACCGGGGGTCTCCGACCCCCGGCTAGTCATGGATCACCCCTCCGGGGTGTAGAGGCGATGTCCAGATTTGAAAACGATTTGGAATCAGCCAGCCGCGCTGAGTTTCCGCCGGGCTTTTGACTGGAGCACGCCCAGAAAGTTTCCAAACATGAGGCAGCTTTGATACTCACTGCGCTCTTCCGGGGTGAGCAGGCCCTCATTGGCCTGCCCGGCGAGCCATGCCATGCGCTCAGCCGCTTCCGGCTGGGCCCGCAGCTCCACCAGCGCCCGGAGTGAAGGGGCATCCAGACACCCGGCGACGGGGGACATCAGGGCATCCAGGGAGGAGGCAGTCATCGGGGCAATTCTGAAGCTCAATCGCCCGTCCGCAACGCCTGAGTTGACGCGCTGGTTATCCCCACAGGCTTTCCGCGCCCAGGCTCGTCAAGCTTGCATGAGCGGGCCCCATGACTACGATTCGCGGCATGGGAAATCAACACAGACGCAGGGGCGGGCGGGGGCTCAGCTGGAGGTCGCTCAAGGATGACGGCACCCTGACTGAGCGATACGTCCTCATGGCCATGGCGCTGGGGTTTGATGCGGAGACGCTGCTGGAGGCGCACCGCAGCTCTGCGGATGCTGCCGCACTGGTCCTGCCGCTGTGGCTGGAGGACCGCCATTTTGAAAAATTTGGCACCGTGGTGCCGGTGGATGACGCGGCCACTCCCCTGGCCCAGCAGGAGCACGCGGCGGAAAATTCACTGCTGCCGGATCCGGTGGAAATCATCGAAAAACAAAAGCGCACCCTCGGCATCGAGCCCGGCAGCGAGGAGGAACTGGACTGGGACGGGGACTGTGAGGCTCTCATCCGGGAGTCCGAACGAAACACCCCCGTGAGCTACGGGGAAATCGAGCAGCAGGACCGCGCCATGCTGCGCCGGCAGGAGGAGTTCCGGAAAGCCGCGCGCGCCCTCACCGCGAAGCTCTCCCTCAGGCCGGACGTGCAGAAAATCGTCCTCTTCGGTTCCACCGCCCTGC
>JANOAS010000028.1:0-20643 GCA_031411255.1 bacterium | reverse complement strand
AAACCGCAAGGAGGGTTTCCACGACCATGTCATGCTGGTGGCAGCGTCTCTCTACAATCACCGGCGCGCCTGCCGCAACGAGGTGGCCAAGTCGCTGTTTTTCTGATATTAACACAATCGCTATTCATGCAAGATGTCTATTCTCCGCGACGCATCCGGCAAGTTGTTCACCGCTCCAACCGTTCCGTTGCTTCGTGAGCGCCTCCGACCGCTCGCATACGACATCGACACCACAAAGCTCCAAGCCGACCCGAAACTTACTAACCGAATCAAGTGGTATATTCAGCCACTCGTATTCGGGGGCGACCCGAGTTCCAAACAGAACATGGCGTGGCTTTCACTCGACCAACACACCGAAGCCGTTAAGTGGTGGAACAATAAATACCGTGAACACACCAACGCCTAACCATGCGCTGCAGCGAACGGCTCCGGCTGTCACGCTGGCTGCTCCGCCGCCTTCGCCCGCGCAGCCATCGCGCCAGCCTCCGCCGTCGCTGAGCTTGGGGTCGTTAGGCAGAAGAGAATTGACCTCCATCATGTGGCGGAGAATCTCAGCAGCCACTTGCGGCACTATGGCGTTTCCAAGGGCTTTAATTCTGTCCACTTGGGGGGGTATCCCATGTGCCACTCTACCCATTCCGGGTTCACAACTCCAGTGGTTGGCTTCCCCTCTCTCTCCCAGATCACCTCTTCGAGGTTCCCACGCGGATTCGAGATGTTTGATACCACCTTCATTGTTGCGCTCGCCGCCACCGTTGATGCCCTTGCGGTTGGCCACCACCCATACCCTGTCTCTTCTGTGCCCGGCACCGACGGCGCAAGCTGGAATAACAAACGCCCACCCGGCGTAATCAGCGGCTTCCAAGTCAGATAGCACTTGGTCGATGCCCATCGATATGTGGCCATACACATTTTCACAAAGCAGCCAAGTTGGCTGGGCAGATTTAAGTATTCGCAATACTTCCGGCCAGAGATGGCGGTCATCCTCTGCGCCTTTTCGCTCCCCGGTCAGACTGAAAGGCTGGCAAGGGTATCCTCCGGTAATAAGGTCAATTCGTCCATAGTGTTTTGGGTCTAGTGTTTTTACGTCGTCGTGGATTGCCACGCCTGGAAAGTTCTTTTTGAGTATCTCACGCGGCCATGGGTCTATCTCGCAGAAGCCAACGGTTTCGATTCCGCCCACCATCCGGGCAGCAAGTGCGAAGCCACCGATCCCACTAAACAAATCAAGATGCCTAACAACTTAGGTTAGCATTGGGCAGGGCCCCAATGCTAATCCTGGTTGAACGATTCGCGGCTGAGGCCGGAGAGGTTTGAGCCTCAGTTGACGCGGGCGGGCTGGGGCGATGAGGGGAAAGCTTTTTCCCCGTGGTGGGGCGCATCCGACAGGTGGAGCGCCAAATTCTGTGCGGGCTGGGCGGGGCGGACGGCTGGATCAGGGCGGGCGGCCCGGTTTTCGAGGCGGGAGGGGCGTTCGAACCTGCTTTTCGGGTCGGCGCACAAGGTGCTGGCCCCGTTTTCGCAGGACGCGGGCATGGCTCCGCCGGGGCCGGTTTCGCGCGCGCTTTTGGGGCGCGGCGGGCTGGCCTGAGGCAGGTTTCCCGGATTGGGGCCGGGATGGGAGCGTCTCGTTTTCATGCGGCGGCGGGACGCGGGGACGGGGTGGCCGGTTTCGGCGGCGTCGGCGGTGGGCGGGCGCGGCTGGGGCGGATCATGGCCACGAAGTGCATGGCCGCCCCGCAGCACGGGCAGGTCACGACGGGCTTGGCGGGCAGCTTGAGCACGATGGCTCCGGCCCGCAGCAGGCTGCGCACGCGCTCGTACTTCTTCTTCGCCGCAGGGCTCAGGAACCCGAAGTGCCGCACGCGCGTGAACCTTTGGCTCCCACCGATGGCAACCTTTCGCGACATCCGGGACCATGCTGACAGAGGCCTCCACAGTGCGCCCGCACCTCTCCCACAGATTCCCCATTTGCCTTCCGGGTTTTCCCGCCTTCCATCGGAGGGCATGCCTGGTCCGTTCATTCACGACGATTTTCTCCTCGACTCCCCTGCCGCCTGCGAGCTGTACCACCGTTACGCGGCGGACCAGCCCGTGATCGATTTCCACAACCATCTGCCGCCGAATGAAATCGCGGTGGACAAGACGTGGGAAAACATGACACAGGTGTGGCTCTACGGGGACCACTACAAGTGGCGGGCGATGCGGTCGAACGGCATCCCGGAGGAGAAATGCACGGGCCCGGCCTCGGACTGGGAGCGGTTCGAGGCGTTCGCGGCCACCATTCCCTACTGCCTGCGGAACCCGATGTACCACTGGACTGCGCTGGAGTTGAAGCGCTACTTTGGCATCGATGCGCTGCTCTCCCCCGCCACCGCGCGGGCCGTGTGGGAGGAGGGAAATGAAAAGCTGAAGTCCATTTCCGCCCGCAGCCTGCTGCGCACGGCCAATGTGACGGCGCTCTGCACGACGGACGATCCCGTGGACACTCTGGAGCACCACCGCGCCTGTGCCCAAGACCCGGACTGCCCGTCCCTCGTCCTGCCCGCCTGGCGGCCGGACAAGGGCATGGCCTTTGACAATCCTGGGCTCTTCAACGCCTGGGCCGACAAACTGGCTGCCGCCTCCGGCATCGACTTTGGCGACTCCTGGGGGCGCTACCTGGGCGCGCTGCGCAACCGCCACGACTTCTTCGCCACCCACGGCTGCAAGCTGAGCGACCACGGCATCGAGGACTTCATCGCCGACGACTACACTGGCGGGGAGATCCAGACAGCCTTCGCCAAAGTGCGCGCCGGGGAAAAACTGGACGCTGCGGCCTCCCGCAAACTGAAGTCCGCGTTCCTTCACGAGGGGGCGCTCATGGATTTCGAAAAGGGCTGGACGCAACAATTCCACTACGGCCCGCTGCGCAACAACTGCACCCGCCTCTTCCAAAAGCTCGGCCCGGACATCGGGTGCGACTCCATCGGCGCCCCCGGCGACGCCCGCGCCATGTCCCGGTTCCTCGACCGGCTGGACCTCCAGGGGAAACTGGCCAAAACCATCATCTACAACATCCACCCCGGCGACAACGACATGGTGGCCGCGATGATTGGGAACTTCCAGGACGGCTCCGTGGCCGGAAAAATCCAGATCGGCTCCGGCTGGTGGTTCAATGACCAGCTGGACGGCATGAGGCGGCAGATCGAGTCCCTCAGCCAGCTGGGCCTGCTCAGCCGGTTCGTGGGCATGCTCACAGACAGCCGGAGCTTCCTCTCCTTCACCCGGCACGAGTATTTCCGCCGCCTCCTTTGCCAGATTCTGGGCCAGGACATGGAAAAAGGGCTCATTCCCCGTGACTTCGCGCTCGTCGGCGGCATGGTCAGCGACATCTGCCACGGAAATGCCAGAGCATTCTTCGGCCTGGAAAAACCCGCCTCCTGATTTCCCCACCACATGCCCTCAACCGACACACCGGAAATCCGCATCCGCGGCATTGGCGTCTCGCCCGGGATCGCCATCGGACCCGTGCATGTCAAAGAGGGGCTCTTCATCCAGCCGGCCGAGGTGGAGATTACTGAGGAGCGCGTTGACTCCGAGATTCAACGGTTTCACACCGCGCTGGAGGCCACCCGCGCGGAACTGAAGGTGGTGCTCGACAAGGCGGCGGACGACCTGGGCACGGATGACGCGGGCATCTTTGACGCGCACCTCCTCATCGCAGAGGATCCGACCCTCATTTCCGGCGTGGAAAAGACCATCCGCACCGCCAGGCTGGAGGCGGGCGGGGCCTTCTGGCGCGTCATCCACCGCTACACGGAGGCCATGCGGAAAAGTGACAACGAGTACCTCCGCGAGCGCCTGAACGACGTGGAGGACGTGGCCCGCCGCGTGGTGCGGCAGCTGCGCGGGCTGCGGCCAGGCGTTTCCCACACAGAGCCCCACGTCCTCGTCGCGCATGACCTGCTGCCGTCGGAGACAGTCAGCATGGACCGCAGCCTGGTGCGGGGATTTGCCACCGAGTCCGGCAGCCCGACCAGCCACACCGCCATCCTGGCCCGCTCCCTCGGCATCCCCGCCGTGGTCGGCCTGCACGACCTCTCCTCCCACCTGCGCAGCGGGCTGCCCGTGCTGCTGGATGGCTACCAGGGGCTCGTCATCATCCACCCGGCGGACGAAACTCTGGCCGCTTACAAGCAGCTGGCCCGGGAAAAATCCCGCCTCAATGCGCAGCTCCACCGCATCCGCGAGGGGGACGCCACGACCCGCGACGGCCACCGCGTCATCATTTCCTCAAACATCGAACTCGCCTCCGAGATGCCCCAAGTGCTCTCCCAGGGGGCGGAAGGCGTCGGCCTCTACCGGACGGAGTTTATGTTCATCAACCGCACCACCCTGCCCACGGAGGAGGAGCAGGCGGCGGAGTACGCCGAGGTCGCCCGCACCGCCGGAGAGCACGGGGTGATCATCCGCACCCTCGACATCGGCGGGGACAAGCTGCCCGCCGGGGAGGACTGGGAGACGGAGGCCAACCCCTTTCTGGGCTGGCGCGGCATCCGGCGCTCGCTCCAGCAGCCGGAGGTCTTTAAAACCCAGCTCCGCGCCATCCTGCGGGCCAGCGCCCATGGCAGGGTCCGGGTCATGTATCCCCTCATCTCGGATGTCTCCCAGATCCGCCAGGCCAGCGCACTGCTCGCCGAGTGCCGGGACGAACTCACCGCCGAGGGCGTCCCCATGGCGGAGTCCATCGAGGTCGGCGCCATGATCGAAGTCCCCAGCGCCGCCGTCCTCGCCGATGTGCTGGCCAAAGAGGTGGACTTCTTCAGCGTGGGCACGAACGACCTCATCCAGTACACCATCGCCGTGGACCGGGTGAACGAACGCGTGGCCGGCCTCTACCAGCCATGGCACCCCGCCATTCTCCGCCTCCTGCGCACCGTCTCGGAAGCGGCTAAAAGCAACGGCATCTGGGCCGGCGTCTGCGGGGAAATGGCCGGAGACATCCTCATGACGCCGCTGCTGGTCGGGCTCGGCTTCGTGGAACTCAGCGTCGGCTCCAGCCAGATCCCGCGGCTCAAGCACGCCGTGCGCACCCTGGACCACACGGAGTGCGCCGCCCTCGTCGAACGCCTGCTCCGCACCGCCGGAGACGCCCGCGAGATCCACCGCCGCTCCCGTGAGATGGCCCGCACCTACTACGCCGAGCTTCTCGACTAACCACACCCCAGCCCGCCCTGCCTGTGAACCATCAGATTTCCATCGAGTACTGCCAGATGTGAAACTACGAGCCCCGCGCCGCCAGTCTGGCGGCCAGGCTTCGGGCGCTCGGCCCGGCGTACGCTGACGTCACCCTCATCCCCAGCTCAGGCGGCGTCTTTGAGGTCAAAGTGGACGGGGACCTCGTCTACTCGAAGAAAGCCACCGGCCAGCACGCGGACCAGGACGCGCTCGTCCGGCAGATCAGCCGGGCTGGGTGACGCAGCGTTCCGTTGAATTCAGCGCAGTCACGCAGGCGGCCCGCAGCCATCTACTTCGAGCGCATCCGTCCCGCTTTGCACTGAAGGTTACCACTTCAATCCTGAATGCCGGAATAGTTTGGAACAGGAGGAGACGGAGCGGACTGAGGGCCAGCACTTAAGGCTCTGACATTAAAATCCAGCCACCTCATCAGGCGGGTGAATGGTGGTATGGGCGCAACAGGTCTTGTCTCCGTTTGCTCCGTTCCCTCCTGTTCAATTCTCGCCGCTTTTGGGCTAATCTGCACCATTGCTGACTTTTTCTCCCTGTTAACTGGAGGTTGACCTACTTAATGTGCCCGCCAGGCTGCGTGCCTGCCCTTCCTCCGCTGAAATGACTTCGCTTACGCCATTCCTGTTTCTGGCCTGCCCCGCCTGCACCTTCGAGCGCGTCATGCCGGGATGGCTGGTATTTGCTTCGCTGCGGCTGCTCGTCGTCCTCTGTATTTCGTGGCGCCGGCTTGATCCCGTGCGCACGCTTGGCGCCTTCGTCGCCTTCGAAGTCGCTTATTATTACGCATGGCGGCTGGCCGTCTGGTATGTGCATCCAGCCGTGTCGGAAGGCTTCGTCGAATGGTTCGCTCTGGCGTCCCTTCTCATTCTGTCCGCTGGCATTCCGGCAGCCCTCTTTCTCTTCGCACTGTCCAAGTTGTCCTACTTCCGCGGGACGCAGTCCATCCCACTGACTCCCCGACGCGCCGCCTTTCTCCTTCCTGCCATGCTCATTCTCTCCGTCCTCCAGGGAACCTGACGCTCGTCACCCCAGGCCTGCCCGTCCTGTGAACCTGCCCCACTCGGGAACTCCTGCACGAACCACCACACTTCAACTCGTTTTCAATCCGGCGGCCCCGCGCCTCACACCGCGTCGGCCTCGCCGGTGACTTCGTCGTCCTCCTCCCAGAAGCGGATGATCATGGGGCGGCAGCAGACTTCGCAGTCGTAGTCGACCTCGCACGGGCATTCATCCAGTGAGGGGGCGGCGACTTCGAAGACCTCGAAGCAGGTGGGGCAGGTGACGGGGACGAGATCCATGCGGGGCAAGATATCCGTTTCCGGCGCGGCTCCAGTTTTCATTTTTTTCCTGTGCTGCGGACTGGCGGCGGCGGGGAATCCGCCCGATGGATTCCCGCCAACCCGCCATGCCCGCCTCCCCCCCCTCCCCCGCCAGCCCAGCCATCGCGACCGCCCCGCTCTACCGAGCGCAGGGCCTCAGGAAAATCTACCCCAGCGGCGAGAGCGAAATCCGCGCGCTGGACGGGGTGGATCTGGAACTTTACGAGGGGGAGTTGATCGTCCTCCTCGGGGCCTCGGGCAGCGGGAAATCCACCCTGCTCAACATTCTAGGCGGGCTGGACGTGCCGACCGAGGGCACGCTGAGCTACCGGGGGCGCGACCTCACGGGCGCCAGCGAGGCGGAGCTGACGCGCTTCCGGCGGGACTCCGTCGGGTTCATCTTTCAGTTTTACAACCTCATCCCCAGCCTGACGGCGCGGGAAAATGTGGCGCTCATCACGGCCATCGCGCGCGACCCGATGACGCCGGAGGAGTCGCTGCAGCTGGTGGAACTGGGCGACCGGATGGACCACTTTCCCTCCCAGATGTCCGGCGGCCAGCAGCAGCGGGTGGCCATCGCGCGGGCCATCGCGAAGAAGCCGGAGGTGCTGCTCTGCGACGAACCGACCGGGGCGCTGGACGTGCAGACGGGCATCACGGTGCTGGAGGCCATCGAGCGGGTGAACCGGGACCTCGGCACGCTCACGGTCATCATCACGCACAACTCGATCCTCTGTGAAATGGCCGACCGGGTCATTTCCCTGCGGGACGGGAAGATCGCCGGCATCCAGAAAAACGCGAAGCGACGTGACGTGCGGTCGCTGGCCTGGTGACTCTGGCTCGGCCCGCGTGGTCTTGCCAAAATGCCAGAAAGGGTTGGAACAGGAGGAGACAGAGCAAACGAAGTGCCAGCACTTACGATGCGGCCATCAGAGTCGAGTCATCTCATCAGGCGGGTGACTGACCGCATGGGCGCAACAAGACCTTTCTCCGGTTTTTCCGTTCCCTCCTGTTCAAGACTCGCGGTTTTCAGGTTTTGTCAGGGAGCAACCTGTGCCGCCACGTCGATCCGGCCGAGCTTTTCGCCGTCGGCAAACATGGCTCCGGTTTCCGGGTAGTTCAGGCAAAAGGCGGCGACCTCCTCCTTTTCCATGACCAGGAAGGCGGTGGAAAGGGCGTCCGAAAGGGCGGCGGTGGGAGCAGTGGCCCAGAGGCGCGTGCGCAGGATGGAGACGGGGCGGCCGGTTCTCGGATTGATGATGTGGGCCCCCTGGTAGCCGAATCCGGAGGTGCTGAGGGCATTGTCCAGCAGGCGCACCGGCGGATGGCCGTCCGGGCCGGCGTTGGCGAGCCAGCCGTTGCCATTCGGATCGTGCCCCATGCCCAGCAGGCTGGAGCCGCCGGCGCTGAGAAGGGCGTGGTCGATTTCCCAGTCCGTCTTCAGGCGCACGGCGCACTGGTCGAGGGTGTAGCCCTTGCCCAGCGCGCCGAGGTCGCAGCGCATGGGCGCGGCCTTCACGGAGAGGAAAAAACCGTGCGGATCCAGCTCGATGAGGTGGCTGCCGGAGCGGGATCGCGCCTCGGCCTCCTCCTCGGGAATCGGCGGATTCACCATGAGGTTGCGCGTTTTCCAGAGTTCGTAGAACGGGCCGATGGACACGTCAAAGGCGCCGTTTGTGGCCTGCCACACGTCCTTCGCCAGGGAAAAGCAGTCCCACGCGGCAAAGCCGATGCTGAGCGGCTCGCCCACCTTCAGAAACGGGATGCGCCCGACGTCACTGTGGGGACGGAAGCGGGACAGCTCGTCCTCCAGCCGGTCGATCTCGGCAAAGGCGGCGACGGCGGCGGCATCGCAATGCTCCAGGTCCGCATGGCGGATGAGAAACTCCCACTCCGTGGCCATGGCAGTGTGCCGGAAGCGGAAGATTTTTTCCTCGGCTGACATGGGGGCGAAGAAACGGGCGACTAGCGCGCCGCACGGGGCGCGGCCGCAGGTTTCACCGGGACAGCCGGAGCCGGCACTGGGGCTGGCGCTTGCACTGGCGCTGCCGCCGGGGCCGGGGCTGCGGTGGCCGGGGGGGCGGAATTCGCGGCGGGATGGAGTTCAGCCGGGGCGTCTGCGGGGTCCGTGGGCGGGTCCTGCGGATCCGCAATCGGCTCCGCCGGGCCGGCAGGCGGTGGCGGCACGGGAGCCGGTGGCGGGGTGGCAGGCTTGGGCTGCGGCGGTTTGCGGAAAAAGGCGGTCACCGGCACTTCAGGACGCAGGAGAAAGGTCTCTTCCGAATGCGTCGCGCCGAGCTGGCTGCCCAGCAGCGCGCTCTCATCCTCCCTGACGATGATGACGTCCCCGGCAAAGAAGCGGTCCTGCGCCTTGCGTTCCTCCTCTGTGCTTTCCCGCAGGGCGGAGAGGTAGCCGGCCTTCGGCATGTCGCGCAGATACCATGGCAGCGGCCAGTAGTCCGGCTGGTTGTCCACATTGGCCAGGAGCGCCTCTACATGCAGCTTGTCCAGACCACCGGCCTTGAGCGCGGTGGATTTGATTTTGTCCACCAGGCGGAGCAGGTCCGGATCCGTGTGGGTGTAGACGTATGGGTTGCGCGGGTCCGACGGCAGCTGGACATTTCCACGCCAGAGCTGCAGCCCGAGGTTGCAGAAGCCCCCCACCAGCAGGAGTGTGGCCACAGACTGCCCGAAGCGCCCCAGCCCGACATTGTAGAACGAAGCCGCCCCCACCCCGGCGAGGAGGACCAGCGCGTGCTCGGCCCCTAGGATGCACCACGGCGTCTTGTAGCTGATGAATGAGTAGCCTGCGAGCATAAAGAGCGCATAGCAGGCGAGAAACCGCTGGAGCTGGTTGCTCTCATACCGCGAGGGCGAGGCGAGGAAGGCCTTCAGGATGCCGAGCACCGCCAGGAAACCGACAAAGATCTCCCCCCAATACCAGCCCTCCTTGTCCTTGTGCCAGAAGAGGAGGGTAAAATAATACCACCACGGCTTCTCGTGGCCGCTCCCGCCGGCGCGATTCCAGTAGTGGGCGTAGGCCTGCAGGCTCAGGAACGGGTCCTTCAGGTTTGTGTAAAAGGCGGAGTAAAACGTGAAGGACACCGCCACCGCCACGCCGGCCACCAGCCACAAGTTTAAAATCTTGAACTGCTGCTTCCGCTGCCGGTTGACCACGCCGAGCCCGGCTCCGGCGGAGAAAAAGTCCAGAATGCGTGTCGTGATGAGCGCCCCAAACATCGCCGCCAGCTGCAGGATGAACGTCTCCTTCGTCGCGTGCATGCAGCCGATGCACACCCCGGCCCCGATGAGCCAGCCGGCGTTTCGTGAAACAAAATACCGCCACCCGCACGCGATCATCCCCGTGGTGAAAAAGACCAGCGGCACCTCCATGATGTAATACCGGCTGTAGAAAACCATCATTGGCGAGGCCGCAGCCAGCAGGGCCGCCCACGCGGTGGCCAGCCGGCCCAGACCGTCCCCCAGCAGCGCGAGCATGAGGATGATGCCAATGCCATACAACGCCGGCACCATCCGGAGCAGTTTTTCACTCACCCGGGGAAATGTGGTCGCCCGCGCCAGCCACGTCAGCGGCACGGTGGAGTAGACAAGGAGCGGACCGTGGCCGTCCTTTGGATTGTAGGTATACCCCTCCCCCTGCTGCAGGTAGCCAATGTGCTGGGCCTGCACCGCCTCGTCCGTGTGCATGACCCTCATGCCGAGGAGGGGCAGCCTGACCGCCGCCGCCAGGATCAGGGCTACGAAAAAGAGCAGCAGCGCCGTCGAAAACTGACTGGCGGCGGCGCGGGTCTCAGGAGTGTGAAGTTGAAGAGCCAAGAGGTTGGAAAAGCAGGGGCTGTTGAAATCGCAGAAAGCGGACCCTGGGCCAGTTTGCCCCCTGGATCAACCACCACTTGCATAACGCGTGCCGGTTCACTGCCTGCGCACGACGGGCGACGCCCGCTTGTCCCCTGCCTTGCCGGGCCCGCGCCGTGCCGCCGCCAGCCCGCGTGCCGCGTCGGAGGTTCCCGCCGTGTCATACTTTGCGGCCAGTTGAAACGAGGCCGCCGCCGCCTGGGCGTCCCCTTTGGCCAGTTTCATCCACCCCTCGATGCAGCGCGTTCTCGCCCCGTCCTGTTTCATTTCCAAAAGCCGGCGCACCGCATCCTCCGCCCGCTGGGGCTGGTTGACCAGATTCGCCAGTTCCCCCAGCTTGTAGAGCGTCGCAGGTTCCACGCCGGGCTGCAGGACCAGCTTCTGGAGCAGGGTCAGCGCCTCCGCATTTCGCCCCGCCTCGCTCAGCAGGCAGGCCTGCCACCGCCTCACGCGCGGGGAGTTGTTCCGCTCGGCGAATTTTGATACCACCCTCAGAGCCCGGTTTACGGACTCCTCCCCCTTGCCGGAGAGCAGGTTCACGTAATCCAGCAGGAATGACTCCGTCGTCAGGCCGGCCTCGAATGCCTCCTCATACCGCGCCAACGCCACTTTGGCATTCCCGTTCACGCCGTACAAGTAGGCCTGCCACCCTGCCACCTCCTGGTTTCTGGGGAAACGGTCCTTCTGCGCCTCCACGAAGGCCAGAGCCCTCGTCGGGTCCTTCAGGGCCAGGTGCACCTTCACCAGCTGCGCCAGCAGGGAGGTCGTTCCGCCGCCCAGCATCCACTCCTCATTCCACACCCTCTGGGCACTCTGGTAGTCCCCCTCGTCAAAATAACACTGCCCCTCCCGGTCAAGCTGGCTCACGATGGCTGCGATGCCCGCCTCGACGGAGGCATCCCCGTCCAGCAGGACCACGGTCGGCAGCAGCAGGGCGGCCTGTTCCAGCAAAAAGGCAGCCTGCCCCTCCTTCCCGGTGAACTCAAATTCGTAAGCGTTTTCCCCGTCCGTCGCCACGTACACCTCCTTGATTTCCTCCCCAATCAACGCCGTAATGTGCCCGAACCTGCCAGTCGTGCCGTCCTTGTGCTGGAACTCCTCGAGCTTTTGCGCCAGCCGGCTGAATGAATGCATGGCCGCAGCCCGCATGGCGAAGGCGAACTTCTGCGTCACCGCTCCCAGCTCCATGCGCCCGTTCCCTCCCCCGGGAATCGCCTTGATCACCAGCGAGCTGCCATCTTTTGTCGAAAACATCGCCGCCACATTGTCCCCCATCGCCTTCGCCTCATCCTCGGAGTTCTTTTTCCACGGTTCCTGCGGCTTGCTCATTTTAAACCTTTGAGAGAGGAAAATGAGGTCCTGCAGATCCGGGCCCTCCTTGCCCGCCTCACCTTTTGAGCTGCCCCCCTTCCCGCCAGCCAAAATCTTGTCCTGCTGCTCCGCCCGCCATTTGTCCATGCCGTAGAGCACGGCGAAGGTCGCCACCACCAGCGCTGTCACGTTTAAGATGACCCCGAGCGCCCCCTGCCCCGGACCCCGGTCATAGCGGCACGGGTCCCTCAGGTAGCCGACGATCCCGGCGATCCCCAGGACAAGCCCGAAAAACAGGCACACCGCCACCCAGATGAAGACCACGGGGAAGTCTCCCATCCGAAAATCCAACGGCTTGCCCAGCGCCGCACTTCCCACCGGCACCAGCCAGGCCAGACCAAAGAGCAGCAGCGAGGCCGAGCATCGCCGGTTCGTGTTTTCCCGCCCCATCTGGTAGAGCTGCCAGAAGACGATGAGCAGCAGAGCCGCACTCAGGCTCGTCTGCGTCTTGCTGTCCCCACCGAGGTGGCCGAGGTCAAAAGTGTCCAGTTTCATAGTCGTCAAGTCGGGGAGCGGTTAATTTATGGTAATTATAAGCAAGAGCAACTATTTTCTGGTTTTTACGGAAGAAAAACCTCTCTGCGTCGCGCCAGCCAGCCCGGAACAGGAAAATACAGGCTTGGGTGCTTGGGATTTCGCCCTATGTTCGCCGGGTGCTTCCCTGGTTTGGCAAAGAAAAGTTCCCGCTCTATCTCGCCCCCATGGCGGGGGTGACGGACATGGTTTTCCGGCAGATCTGCAAAGAACTCGGCGCGGATGTGATGGTGACGGAATTCGTCAGCGCGGAGGGCATCCGCAAGGCGGACGACCGCACGCGGAAGTACACCGAGTTCACCGACGAGCAGCGTCCCGTGGGCGTGCAGCTTTTTGGCGCGGACGGGGAGAGCATGGGCGAGGCCGCGCGGAAAATCATCGACTGGAAGCAGCCCGACTTCATCGACATCAATTTCGGCTGCCCCGTGAACAAGGTCGTTTCAAAAAACGGCGGCTCGTCCCTGCTGAAAGACTGCCCCCTCCTCGCCAGCGTGGCCCGGGGCATCGTCCGGGCCGTGGGGGATCGCGTGCCCGTTACGGCCAAGATCCGCATCGGGTGGGACTCCACCACCGTCAACGCCCCGGAAGTGTGCAACATCCTTGCCGGAGAGGGAATCCAGGCCGTCGCCATCCACGGCCGCACCCGCGCCCAGGGCTACACCGGCACGGCGGACTGGGACGTCATCGCCCGCTGCGCGGAGACGTCGCCCATCCCAGTCATCGGAAATGGAGACATCGCCACCGGCGCCGACGTGGAAAAGCGCCGCCGCGAAACCGGAGTGGCCGGAGTCATGATCGGCCGCGCCGCCATGGCCAACCCCTGGGTCTTTCAGGACGCCAAGCACTACCTCCTCACCGGCACCCAGCCCCCGCCCCCCTCCCTGGAGACGCGCTGGACCCTCATCCTCCGCCACGCCCGCATGGCCCTCGCCGGGGGCCGCTACGGGGAGGAGCGCCACACCTTTCAGTTCATGCGCTCCCGCCTCATGGCCTACTCCCACCACCTCCCCTTCGGAAAAAGGCTGCGCGTCCGCTTTTCCCGCCTCACCACCATGAGCGAGCTGGAGGACATCGCCGCAGACTCCCTCGCCGGTCGCGAACTCCTCCCCGGTCACCCTTCCGAAATTCCGGCGGAAATATCATCGACGATCGGCTGAACCGGAGGATTTTCACCTCATGTCTGACCCAGATCCACTTCCTGACGGCTTTACCAGACGCGTCCGCCTCGGCTGTGCGCTGCTGGTGGCCGTGCCGGCCGCCATCGTTGAACTGGCCTGCTGCCGGGATCCCTGGGACATGAAGTCCGTGGGTGCCATCACTGCCGGTGCGGTGATTTTCATCTGGATGGCCGTCTATTTGGGGGACCGCGGGTGGGGGCGGGGGTCATGATTTCCGGCTAAAACGTACCGTGTCCCATCTCGATCCCCCTCCAGATAAATACAACCGCCGCGTGCAACTCGGGTGCGCCCTGGTTTTTATAGTCCCGCCCCTGCTGCTGATTTGGCACTTCCATGAAGGAGACGTAGACTGGAAACTGGGAGCCGGTGTCGCGGCCGTCCTGATCGGTTTCCCTTGGGCAGTCGTCCGCTATGGCGACAAGGCGTGGGCCACCGCCCTGAAACTGCTGACCGACTGTTTCCGCCGGTGATCCTCCCCTCCATCCCGCAGAAATACCGCACCTCGCTGGTTGTGAGCCTTTGCTTCGCATCCTTCCTCTGCGTGCTGACGTCAGTGACCATGGATGGCGGAATCAGCCTCAACATTCTGGCGCGCTCCGTGCCCGCCTACGCTGCCCTTGTCCTGCTCGTCATCCTGCGCCGTCCTGCCACGCCCACACGGCTGGATCTCATCCTCGTCCGCTGGGGACTCGTCATCATCTTTGTCCTCAGCGTATTTGTCCTGCCTCCCCTCTGGCACTGGATGAGCCTGCACTGAGACCGCGCCGCCTGCGCCCGCCCAGCACCAGTCCGCCGAGCGCCACAGCCACCGCCGTCGCGGGCTCCGGTACGACGAGTACGTCCCCATCGAACCTCAGGTTGTCATACGCCCCCGCCGGATTCGACCCCGGCGTGTAGCTGTAGACCCGGAACGACACCTCCCCTCGCAGCCCCTGAAAGGCCGCCCCGGACAGATCCACCGAGTGCGGCGAAAACACTGGGTACACCGAGGCGAAATCCGCCCCGCCCAAGTCCGCCGCATAGCCATCCACGCTTGACCGCACCGTCCAGCCGGACCCCACACTCGCCCCGGCCCCGTCAAAGATGAACTCCCCCAGTTTCAGCGCATGCCCCGCCGAGGGCACCAGGGTGATCTGAAAAAAACTCCGCCCCGCCACCGCTGCCGCCGCACTCGTGGAGCCCGCCGCCGCATTCACCACCAGCACCCCGGGGATGCCCGTGAATTGCCCCCCGGCACTCCCCGTGAAGGAAATGCCCGACGCCGTCAGCCCCGCCCCCGTCGCCTTCGCCGCCAGACTCCCCGGAGCCCCCGTCAAATCATACTCCGCCAGCACCGCCGCCCGCGCAGACATCGTCGACAACACCACCGCAGCCCCGGCGAGGAGCGGAAAAGGAGAAACTCGTGGCAGGGTGGGCATAAGGGCGTCGTAAAGAGGCCAGCTTATCCCGCCCGCAGTTTCCGTCAATCCCCGCCCAACATCCCCGCCCGCCGGCATCCCCGCTCCACCGCCTCACTCTTGTTGAAGCATGGCACGCGGTGATTTCGCAAATAATCGAAATCATCCGGACACCCCGCCCTGGTTTTTTCCGAAGAGCACTCTGACGAGGCAGCCCCTTATCCGCACGCCTCCCCGCAAACGCCACCCACCATGAAAAAACCAGCCCGCTTCATTCTCACCGGTTCCGTCCTCCTGCTCGCCGCCCATGCGGCCTCCGCGCAGATCTGGGACGGCGGCTCCGCCGTCAACAGCAACATCGGCACCGCCGCCAACTGGAGTCCCGACGCCGTCCCGGCGAACAACGGCACGGCGGCCATGAACTTTGGCGGAAACGCGCGGCTGACGCCCACCTTCGAGGTGCCGTGGTCGGTGAGTGGGATCACCATCAACAACACGGCGGGTGCTTTCGTGTTTGGCGGCAGCCAGCTCCAGTTTGGACTGGGAAACATCACGAACAACGACGCGCAGACGCAGACGTTTAACAACAGCGTCCTGGCCGCAGCCAGTAACAGCATCAATGCTCTCAGCGGAGGACTCACCTTTGCCGGCGGGCTGGGCATCGGAGGCTTCGGCGTGGTGGTGAACGGGACGAACACGGTGACGCTCGCGTCGCTGGCAGGCAGTGGCTCCCTCACCAAGACGGCAGCGGGGCAGCTCATCATCCAGTCCTCGGGGAACCAGATCGCGGCGGACCTGATCCTGAACAACGGCACGACCACGCTCTCACCCACCCTCGGCGTGCAGACTTTCACCGGCACGAGTACGACCACCGTGGCCGCGGCGGCGAGCCTGGCTCTGAATGCGAACACCATCCTCGATGGCGGAGCCCAGCTGGTGAACTCCGGCACGGTCACCCTCGGAGCCGGGACCACGCTCACGCTGCAGGGCGGCAGTGATTTCATCGCAACCGGGAGCCACACCCTGAACAGCGGAAACCTCACCATCACGGGGGCCGGGTCCACCTTTCAGGGATCGTCCTTCCTTTCCGTGGGCGCGGGCTCCACGCTGGCCGTCCAGGCGGGCGGCGGGGTGAGTACGGCCGGATTTCTCGATGTGGGCAATGGCAGCAACGGCACGCTCGCGGTGGACGGCGCGGGCTCCACGGTGACCGCCACGGGGGCAAACTTCTGGGGCAATGGCGCCTTCACCTCACACGTGACCTTCTCCAGCAATGCCGCGGGAAGCTTCTCCGCCGGCAGCGTCGAGATCGGCCGCTCCGCAGGCGCCACCGCCGTTGCGCTCGTGCTGAGCGGTGCCGACGTGACCAACAGCGGCAGCCTGCTGCTGGGAAACACCACTGGAGCAGGCGCAGACGCCATCCTCAACGTGGACGGTGCCGGATCCACCTGGTCACAGACGGGCAGTGGCAGCCTCACCGTCGGAGCGTCCTCCGGCTCCAGCAGCGCCCGGCTCTACTCTGACTTCGGGGGCACCATCACCACCAGCCCTGGCGGCACGGCCACGGTGGAAAAAACAGGCCTGCTCGCCATCCTGGGCGGCACCTTTAACGCGACGAACGGCCTCAACGTGCCGGGCGGCGCAGTGGACATCGAGAACGGCGGGGTCTTCAATCTGGCCGCTGGGAAAACCCTCTCCCTCACGGCGGGTGGCAATCTCTCCGTGGCCGGCAGCTACTCCCACGCT
Organism: bacterium; assembly: GCA_031411255.1. Classification (GTDB taxonomy): domain Bacteria; phylum Verrucomicrobiota; class Verrucomicrobiia; order Verrucomicrobiales; family V1-33; genus JANOAS01. The sequence goes on along the minus strand of JANOAS010000028.1, from coordinate 3,990 downwards.
TCTGCCTCGACAGTGAATGTTTCCGGTGCCGGATCCAGCATCACCACCACGGTGGATGCGGAGTTCCGCGGAGGCAGCACGCTCAACGTGACCGCAGGTGCGGTGGTGAATGTGCCCGGCTCGCTGGCCTTCGCCGCCAGTGGCGGCAATGCCACCGTGCTGGTGGACGGCGCTGGCAGCAGCATGACATCCCCCGGAAGCAACCTGCTCTGGGGGCGCAACGGCGGCACGGCGGCGGTCACGTTTTCAAACAACGCCACTGGCACCTTTGCCGGCGGGATTCTCGCGGGGGACCAGAATGGCAGTGCGGCCACGATAAGTGTCCAGAGCGGCGCGGATCTCTCCGTGGGCGGGTTGCTGCTGTCCAATGTTCCCTACGCCTCCACGTCCGCCATGACCGTGGACGGTGCGGGCTCCACCGTCACCCTGTCGGCGACTGCCCAGCTGGTCGTCGGTTCCTCCTCCCTCAGCGCGGCCACGCTCACTCTGAGCAACGGCGGCTCCCTCACCATGGGCAGTTCCGGTTTTGCCCTCGTGGACAGCACCGGCACCCTCGCCATCCCCAGCGGCACCTTTACCGCCACGAATGGCCTGACTCTTTACGGCCAAATGACCCTGGGGAGCACCGGCAGCCTCGTCCTGCCAGCCAACCGGTCCCTCGACATCTACGGCGGCGGAGACTTCGCCGTGACCGGGACCTACACGCAGAGCGCGTTCGCCAGCATCAACGTGAGCGGCGCGGGCTCCACTTTTACCACCACCTCCAACGCCTTGCTCTACGCCGGTGCCCTGTGGCTGGCCGACGGCGGGAGTGCCACTGTGGGCGGCACGCTGGCCATCGGCTCGGGCTTCAACGGCCAGTTGACAGTTCAGGGAGAAGGCACGGTCTTCACCGCCAGCGGCGCCTCTTTTGGCTCCGCCTCAGGCTCCGCCGGCGTCATGTTTTCAAACAAAGCGGCCGGAAACCTCGGCGCAGTCTCTGTGGGAACGGACGCCACAGGCACGGTGCAGGTGCTGGGCGGCGCGCACATCACCAGCTCGGACATTGCCCTGGAATCAGCCAGCTTTTCCGGCAACGGCTCCATAACCATCTCGGACGCGGGCTCCGCCTGGACACAGAGCGGGTCCGCCACCACGACCATCGCGAATGAGTACGGCTTTGGCGGAGTGGCCGCGCTCAAGGTGCTCAATGGCGGCACCTTCACCAGCGGCACGGGGCAGGTCACGCTGAACAGCGCCGCGACGGTTACCATCAACGGCGGCACGGTGAACTTTAACGGACCGCTCGTGAACAATGGCGGCCACGTGGTCTTCACCAGCGGGGCACTGAACCTCGTGAGCGCCCTCACCATCGGCACGAGCGGCCTCATCCAGGATGCCACCGGACCGGACGTGGAGCTGCTCACCAACCGCCGCCTCACCACCACCGGCACCACCACCATTGATGCCTTCCGCACCCTCGCCCTCTCCGGCGGCACCTTCCGCACCGGCGCCCTCGTAAACAACGGCGCCATCGCCTTTAACAGCGGCACGCTCGGCATCACCGGCGCGGGCGGGCTGAACATCGGCACCGGCGGCCTCGGCGCCAATGTCACGCTCTCCGCAGGCCGGACTCTGGAGGTGACGAACGCCCTCGCCGTGGCCAGCGGGGCCAGCCTGACCATGGATGGAGGCACACTCACCGCCGGCTCGCTCACCAACGCCGGGCAGGTCGAGCACAGCCGGGGCGCGCTCAGCATCGCGGAAGGTGTGGTCAACCAGGCAGGGGCAAACTTTGTGGCCGCGAAGCCTGTCACGGTGGGAGGAGGCTTCGTCAATGCAGGCGGCGCGCGGCTTTCCCTGGAGGGCGGGACCGGCCGGATCACAGGTGCGGGCACTTTCAGCAATGCGGGCCTCGTCACGGGCGATGGAACCATCGGCATCACTTTTAACAACAACTCCGGCGGCGAGGTGCGCGGGGAGGCCGGAAAGACGCTCTACTTCACCGGCAGCGCAGGCACAAATACTGGCCGCCTCAACCTTCAGGGTGGCACGCTGGACTACTCCCAGCCGCTGACAAACCTCGCCTCCGGCCAGATCAACGGCCACGGCGCGCTTCATTTCCCCACCGCCCCCGTCCCGGCCACCGGCAGCCCTGCAGCGGGCTTGAACAACAGCGGCCAGATCAATCTCTCCGGCGGCGACACCCAGATCTACGGCACCGTGGCCATGAACGCAGGGTCAAAACTCATCGTCAGCGGCGGCGCCACCGCCTCCTTTTACGATGTCTTCCGGCACAACGGCGCCGAGGTCCGCGCCAGCACTGGCGCGGCCATTGCCTTTTTCGGCGAGGTGCGCGGCGCAGGCGGCTTCACCGGCGGAGGCACCGTCCAGATGGAGGGCGGCTACTCCCCTGGCAACTCACCGGCGAGCGTGCCCATCAACACGGATCTCATCCTCGGCTCCACCAATGTCCTCACCATGGAACTGGGCGGTCTGGTTTCGGGCCGGGACTACGACCAGCTTTCCATCGGCAGCCTCGGCAGCTTGAGGCTCGACGGCTCTCTCCTCATCCAGTTCACTGGCGCCTTTCTCCCGGAGTCCGGCCAGTCCTTCCAGTTGTTCGATTTCACGCCCGGCCAGCTCACCGGCACCTTTGCCGAAATCAACCTCGCCCGGCCGCTGCCTGGAAATCTGAAGTTTGATTTTGGCAGCCTCTACACCCTGGGCCGCCTCTCCGTCGTGCCCGAGCCCGGCAGCGCCGCCCTGCTCGCGACTGCGCTCCTCCTCATCACCCGCCGCCGCCGCGCCTGAACCATGAAGCGCCCCGTCACCGCCTGGCTCTGCCTGCTCTGCCTCGCGCCCGGCCTGCGCGCCGCGCCCGCCGTCATCACCATCGCCCCGCAGGTCGTCCTCACCTCGTCGAACATCCTCACCATGGAAATCGGCGGCCGCTCCCCCGGCCCCGGCAGCCCGGTGGTGGACGATGGCTACGACAAGCTCCTCTTCACCCACCCCGGCACCCCGCAGATCACCTGGGGCGGCACCCTTGTCGTCGAACTCATCAACTCCTTCTCCCCCGTCGCCGGAGACGCCTTCGATTTGTTTGATTTCGATCCCGCCCGCGATGCCGGCGCCTTCACCAGCGTCACCGTGGTCGATCACGGCCTGCTCCCGCCCGGCCTCGCCTTCAGCTTTGCCGAGCTGTACACCACCGGCATCATCCGCGTCATCTCCACCGCCGGCACCACCTTCCCCGTGTGGGCCGCCACCGTCCTGGGAAATCCAGGAGCCCTTCCTGGCGGGAACGCCGACAACGACTGCTTCGACAACCTCACCGAATACGCCCTCGGCCTCTTCCCCGCCTTCCCCGGAGCCGCCGAACCCGCCGGCGGCTTCCACACCTACCCGGAGGGCGAGCGCCTCCGCGTCATCTTCTGGCGACACTTCGACCGCACCGACGTCACCCTGCACGTCCAGGTTTCCACCGATCTGCAAACCTGGCAGGACCTCGCCGTCAGCATCGGCGGAGCGCCCTTCACCGGCCCCGGCTTCGTCTCAGAAAACCGCTCCCACCACGCCACCGATCCCGGCCAGGTCGAGGTGCGCGACATCGTCAACTCCACCGCCCGCGACCGCCGCTTCCTGCGCGTGCACGTCGCCCTCACCCCGTGAAGACGCCGGCGGCGAAGGGACCAGAGCGCCGGCCGGGGGCGGGGACTCCGTGGGAACGAGGCCGGGGCACGAGCTTGGGGCACGAGACGGCTGAAGCCTTGGAGCGGAGTGATTCGGCTGGTGGGGAGACTCGGCAGGGCCTGGAGCGGAGCGATTCGGCTGCTGGGGAGACTCGGCAGGGCCTGGAGCGGAGCGATTCGGCTGCTAGGGAGACTCGGCAGGGGCTGGAGCGGAGCGAATCGGCTGGTAGGGAGACTCGGCAGGGGCTGGAGCGGAGCGATTCGGCTGCTTGGGAGACTCGGCAGGGCCTGGAGCGGAGCGATTCGGCTGCTTGGG
>JANOAS010000027.1:0-3756 GCA_031411255.1 bacterium | reverse complement strand
TTCGGCGGAATTCGGAAATGTTGTTTCGGGTGTCCAAATAGAGTGTCATCCTCAACTTATTGGCACAGTACGGTCAAAAGTACAGTATGGTATTTATAAACATGATTATGAACATTATGAATCGTACAAGATGTCTAGTATTCTTCGACCCCGATGCGCTGGTATTTGATGCCGTCCACCAGGGCCATGCGCTTGCTTCGGTTGATGATCTCAGCGGCGAGTTCGGTGAACTGCTGCGGGTTGCGTTTGAAATCATCGAGCCGTCCGCTTTCCACGAGGATGCGGTAGATGCTGCGACGGGTGAGCGAGGTCTTGTCCTGGAGGTCGGTGAGGATGTCGGGCAATTCGATGTCGCCTTCATCAAGAGTCACGGGGGCAGAGGTGGCGGTTTCCTTTGTGTCCACGCCGGAGCGTCCAATAGCGAGACCGGCTTTGCGCCATTGCAGGCGTGTTTTGGCGATGACGAAGCTCGGGTCTTGGAGAGCCTTGATGCACGCCACAAGAAGCGCCTCGTTGTCGAACTGCACGCGATAGGTGGTCTTGTGTTTGATGCGGTCCCAGAGCGCCTTGAAGTCCGCGCTTTGCAGCACAGCCTGGCGGCTCCTCACCTGTTTGCGCTCGTCGGCATTCTTGATTTCCAAGCGCCCAGCCAGCTTGCGGAGGATCTCCTTCACCTGCGGCAGTTGGGCGGTGAAGGGCGCGGGAAGCAGGAGCGTTCCATTCGTGAGGGCCGTGCGCAGCGCGTCCTGCACTTTGCCTTGGGCGTTCACGAGACCGGCGGTTTTCAGATGCTCCCACAGGACTTTCGATTGCTCGAAGCCCAGTGGCGCGGGCTGGCCGTCGGCTCCCGTAGCGGAGATTCCGGCAAATTGATGTGTCTCCACCATGCCAAAGCGGATGCCCGTCTGCTGCTCAATCTCTTTCTGGAGACTCTCGGCAAACTGCTCGTAGCTCTCGGTTGCGATGACCGTCAGCGTGTTGATGTCGAATCCGCGCAGCCGCTCGCCTTGCTGGTTCACGCAGAGGCGCAGGCCGCGCCCGATGGTTTGGCGGCGTTGTTGCTCGGAAGACATTTCCCGCAGGGCGCAAATCTGAAAGACGTTCGGGTTGTCCCAGCCTTCGCGCAGCGCGGAGTGGGAAAAGATGAACTTCAGCGGCGTCTCGAAGCTCAGCAGCTTCTCCTTGTCCCGCATGATGAGGCTGTAGGTGTCGTCATCGGCCGCCGTGGTGCCTTTGGTGTCTTTGAAAACCTCCACCGTCCTCGTGCCGATCTTCTTCTTATCAATGGAGAAGTAGCCGTTGTGAACGTCCTCAGCGGCGGTCGTCACGTCCACTTCCTTGAACAGGACCTGGTAATCGGGATGCCTCGCGAGACGGCGGTATTCTTCCTCGAAGATGCGGGCGTAATCGCCTTTCACAGGGTTGCCGTCGGCATCGTAGTGCCGGTATTTTTCCACGGCATCGATGAAGAAAAGGCTCAGGACCTTGATGCCTTGCGGGGCGAGGCGCTTCTCCTTGTCGAGGTGTTCTTTGATGGTGCGGTGGATCATCTGGCGCTGCACGGCGAGCGGCTCCACGTCGCCGTAGGCTTGACCGGGGCGCAGGTATTGCTCGCCGCCGGGGTAGCGGAGTTCCATGAACTTGTCATCCTTGGCGTCCCGGATTTCCTGCCCGATGATGTGGTCGCGGTAAATCTCCCGCTTGGTCACTTCTTCGAGTTTGTCGAGCGGTGCAACCGTCACAGTTTTCCGTGCCACGCCATGCGCTGTGGCCATATCCAGCTCTACCTTGGCTCCCACAACGCTCTTGCCGCGGGACACCGGCGCGACAAACCGCACATACGCCTTGTTGTGCCCGCCTTCCACGGAGGCGGCGGCCACCTCGATTTGTTTGACCAGCTTGCGCTCGTAGGCGTCCACGGCGTCGAGCTTGAAAACCATGTGATGCGCTTCTTTCGGCGTCGCTGAATAGCGCAGGTTGCACAGCGGGTTCATTCGCTCCATGGCCTTCTTGCCTTTGCCGTCGAGTCCGCCTTCCACACTCTGAGGCTCGTCCACGATGAGGATGGGTCGGGTAGCCCGGATGAGGTCGATGGGTTTCTCGCCGCCCGTCTTCTCGCTGGCACGATACATGACGTTCTTCGATTTCGCCTTGCGGGCGGCCTCGTCGGCTTCCTCACTCTGCGCCTCCTGCTCGTCGCCGAACTTGTTGATGGCACCGACCGTCATCACCATGATCTGAATTTGCGGACTGGTGGCGAAGTTGCGCACCTGGCCGAGCTTGGCCGAGTCGTAGAGGAAGAAGTCGAAGGGCGCGCCCGCGTAGAGCGCCTTGAGGTGCTCCGCCGCCGTCTCGATGGTGTGATAGACGCCTTCCTTGATCGCCACCGAGGGCACCACGATGACAAACTTGGTGAAGCCGTAGCGTTTGTTCAGCTCGAAGACGGTCCGCAGATAGACGTAGGTCTTCCCCGTGCCGGTCTCCATCTCCACGGTGAAATCGCCCGACGCCAGCGAGGCCGAGGGCGCGAGGCCGTGGCGGAGCTGGATGGCGTGCAGGTTTGCCAGCAGCTCGTCGTCGAGCAGCGTCAGCCGGTTACCGATGCCGAGGTCGTTTTGATCAAAGGCCATCCGGATTTGCAGGTCGGCGGCATCCTTGGTGACAGTAAACTCGGTGCGGCAGGTCTCCTGCCCGTGGAACAGATCGCAGACCGCTTCGATGGCGTCGCGCTGGTAATCGAGGTTGGGCTCAAAGTGGAGTTTCATCAGTCCCAGGTATGGAGCATAGGTTCGGACAGGATGTGTTCCGCTTCGGCGACCAATGCCTTGTATTCGTCATGGGTTAAATCCTCGCTGTCGCCTTTGTAGTAGGTCTCCAGAAAGACGACATAAATGGCCTCATCCATCTCCCTGGTGCGGTAAATGAGCCTGTATCCACCGCTCTTGCCCACATTCAGCTCTGGTGCGCGGAGGCGCATCTTGCGCGGGTCATGAAAGCGCGGAATGGACACGCCGTAGTGCGGATTCAGCCGCAGCACTTGCAGCACCGCGGGGCAGCTCTCCAGCACCCGGTGCCTGGACTTCTTTCCCGAGTGCCGCACCCGTTTGGAGCAATGAAAGCGGACATCCATGCTTCACAGCCCGTCCGGGTCTTCCTCATGGCCATAGGCGATCAGCTCCGGCGAGAGTTTATCCATCATCCCGGCATAATGCCAGGCCGGTTCTTTGTGGCTCAGGTCCGAGAGCACTTTCGCAGTCTTCCGCCCCAGCTCTTTGCAGACGGCATCAATCAAAGTCAGCTCCTGCTTTGCGAAGACCCCCACGTCCGCCTTCCGCACAGCCTTCACCTCATTCAGCGTCATGCCGCCCACTTCCCGGGGCGTGGTCGTCACCTCCCCGCGTTTGATGAGCTGCTTCAGGTGCTTCTCTCCACGACTCGGCACGGGGCCGTGCTCATACTTGATGAACTCCGATTCCGTAACCGCCGCTCCCCACTCACGCACCGCCCGCGCATCCACGAAATAGATGAGCTTCCACAGCTTCGTCAGCCCAAGATTCTCCACCCCAGGGTGCGACCCCAGATGGACAATCAATTCGTCGAGCTTCCGGCTGTGCATATTAGACATCTTGTACGATTCATAATGTTCATAATCATGTTTATAAATACCATACTGTACTTTTGACCGTACTGTGCCAATAAGTTGAGGATGACACTCTATTTGGACACCCGAAACAACATTTCCGAATTCCGCCGAAT
>JANOAS010000026.1:0-11392 GCA_031411255.1 bacterium | reverse complement strand
TGGTGGGCGCAGGAGGCGTGGGATGGGCGGGTTTAGTGGAACTCATCCACAGTATAAATAGTCATTATGGTAATTTGTACAGAACTATTTTTCAAAACTTGATTTCCATAACAAACCGGGGCTGGCCATACGTAAGCCCTGGAACTTTCGGAGATCGAAGCCCCCGGCTCACGGAGCTGGTTTCTCCGCCGTTGGGGCAGCCGGAACGGCTGGAGCCGCTGTTGCGCGGAAATCAATTGCCCCGTCCGGGCCTTTGAAAAAAAATTCCTTTTCCTCCCATTTTCCGTCGCGGTACTCGGCGTCATACCTCACGGTGCCAGTGCCCTTTGGACCAGTCAGGGTCTGAGTGAAGCTGACGCTGGCCGAGCTGCCAAACTGGGTAAAACTCGACCCGGCTCCGCTTTCCGTGACCGGAGTGCCCAGCTGGGCCGTCACACGGGGATCCCCCGCCACCACCATTTTTTTGCGGTTCATCAGGTCAGCCGGCTTTTCACCGGCAAAGGCGCCGAACCCTCCCTTTTTAATCGCACGGCGGGTGCACTGGGCGATGGGCACGAGCCCTCCCCCGCACGTGACGAAAATCACCGTCGGGACGACCCATTTCCAGTTGGTGGACCACCAGGAACTGCTTTTTGATGGGATGGGTGGAGGCTGGCTCATGCCCCCACCATTTCCCCTGCCGGCCTTCGGGTCAACCTGCCCCTTGCAAGTGGCCGCTGGCCGCGTCCCTGTGCCAGCTTTCCTGCCCTCACACCCACCTCTCCCATAAATATGCCAGCCTGGTCCCTCGCCCGCCTGCCGGATCTCGACGCCACCCGCTGCCCCTGCGGGTGGTCGCGCCGTGCCTTTGTCGGCGTGCCCGGCTCTCCGGCCAGCATTCATTTGGTGGAAATCCTGGAGGACGCCCGTCCGCACTACCACAAGGTGATGACGGAATATTACGTCATCCTCGAAGGCTCCGGCCACCTGGAGCTGGATGGTGAACTCGTCCCCGTCTCCCCGCTGACCACCATCATGATCCCCCCCGGCGTCCGCCATCGTGCCGTGGGAAACATGAAGATTCTCAACGTCCCCGTGCCCGCCTTTGACCCTGCCGATGAATATTTTGACTGACACGGCCCGCCCCGCCCTCGCCCTCGCGGCCGCCCTCGCCCTGGCCGCCTGCCAGAGCCCGCCCGGCTCCCCCACCCTGCCCGCCGCCGCCAGCCCGCCGCCCGCCTGGGCCGCCGGGGCAAATGCCGGAGCGCCCACCGCGTGGCTGGCCGATTTTCACGACGGTGAACTCACCTCCTTTGTCCGCCAGGCCCTGGCTGAAAATCCCGACCTCGCCGCCGCCGCCGCCCGCCTCCGCCAGGCCACTGCCCGCACCCGCCTCGCCGGGACAGACCGCCTGCCGGACCTCGCCTCCCGATTTTCCGCAGGCCGGAGCAAGGCTGGCACCGCCGTCCCCGCCAGTTCCTACGATGCCGGGCTGAACCTCTCGTGGGAAATCGACCTCTGGGGCCGCCTCCGCGACCGCCGCCAGGCCGCCCAGTCCGACGCCAGCGCCGCCGCCGCCGACCTCGCCGCCGCCCGCCTCAGCCTCGCCGCCAATGTCGCCCGAGGCTGGCTCAACCTCGCCGAAGCCGAGCAGCAGGTCGCCCTCGCCTCCAGCATCCGCACCTCCTACACCGACGCCGCCGCTGCCCTGGAAGGCCGCTTCACACGTGGCCTGGAGAAAACCACCGCGCTGGATTTAACCCTCAGCCGCAACCAAGTGAGCAATGCCGAGGCCACCGTCCAGGCCCGCACCCGCGAGCGCGAGACCGCCCGCCGCGCCCTGGAAACCCTCCTCGGCCGCTACCCCGCCGGCACCCTCACCAGCCGCAAGACCTTCCCCGCCCTCCCCTCCACCGTTCCCGCCGGGCTGCCCTCCAGCCTGCTCCTGCGCCGCCCGGACGTGCGCGCTGCCGAGTTCCGCTGCCTCGCCGCCGGGGCCCGCGTTTCCGCTGCGCAAAAAGCCTTCCTCCCCGCCCTCCGCCTCACAGGAAATGCCGGAAGCGCCAGCCCGGACCTCGGCCAGATCCTGCAGCCCGAAGCCCTCCTCGCCGGCATCGCCGCAGGCCTGGCCCAACCTGTCCTTGACTCGGGCCGCCGCTCCGCCCAGGTCACCCTCAGCCAGGCCGAGCGCGACGAACTCGCCGCCGGCTACACCTCCGACGCCCTGCGCGCCTTCCGCGAGGTCGAGACCGCCCTCACCGCCGAGACCTACCTCCGCGCCCAGGTCGCCGCCCTCGAGTCCACCGCCGCCTCCGCCCTCCAGGCCGAGCAGATGGCCCTCACCGAAATGGAGAATGCCCAGGGCACCCTCATCACCCTCCTGGAAACCCAGCGTCGCTCCGCCGACTCCCAGTCCGCCCTCCTCCGCGCCCGCAACGCCCTCCTGCAAAACCGGATCGATCTCTACCTGGCACTGGGCGGGGAGTTTGAGTGAGCTTCGGGAAATCCAGCACACCAATCATGAAAGACCCCATCGTTGAGAAAATCCGGGCCGCCCGCGCCGCCGTGACCACGGATTTTGATTCAGTTTCGTCGCTGATCTGAGCCCCGTTCCGCCGCCCTTCGCGCCCGGGCGTGGAACAAATTTCCCGTCCCGGGGGATGATTCTCCCTTGCCCTGGAATCATTCTCCGGTCCCCTGGAATCATCCTCCCGCCCAGGTAAAATCTCCACCTTTTCCCCTGAGGATTCGTCCGTTGTCGCTGATTTTACATCCGGCTACAGGCGGAAGATTTCCCGTCCCGGCGCGGGCCTCCCCCGTTCCGCCGGGCTGGCGTCGGTCTGGCCGGTGGCAACCCGGACTCAGAGATCCAGATCTCAGGGCGGCGGCATGAGGACGGAAGGGCAAATGTGTGAGCTGGCGGGTCCTGCCAGTCTTCCCATCCGTGTTTCCCTCCCTCCCGTTTCGCCCCTCTCATTTCCCCCTTGCCCGGCGCCCGCCCCGGCGGAAAACTGCGCCCGCCATGCACCTGCCGCCCAAAGTCATCGCCCTCGCCCTCCCACTTTTCCTCAGCCTCGCCCTCGCAGCGGTGCCCGCATCTGATGCGCCCGACGTGACCGCCCCGCTCCTGCCCGGAGAGCCGACCCGCGATGACCTCGCCCGTGCCCGGCAGATCCGCGGCACCTGGGAAAATGAGGCTCCGGAAAAAGCCCCCCGCCTCATGCGTGTCGTTTACTGGACCCCGGCGGACCGCGAGCCGCAGCCGGACTACCGCGCCCGCCTCACCCGCGTCATGAAGCACGTCCAGGGCTTCTACCGGACGCAGATGACGGCCTATGGATTTCCCGGACGCAGCCTCCAGCTCGACCTCGCGGAGGACGGCCAGCTCCGGCTCCCCGTGGCGAAGGGCGCGCTGAAATCCGCCGAGTGCAGCGAGCAGGACGGCTCCGACGGCCAGGCCATCCGGCGGGACTGCCTGCGCACGCTCAAGGAATCCGGCATCGACGGCGACCGGGAGACCATCGTCATTTTCTGCAACCTGGCCGAGTGGGACCCGGAAAAACGCCGCATGAGCCACCACAGCCCCTACTACGCCTCCGGCTCCAGCAAGGGCGGCACTGCCTGGCAGCTCGACAGCCCGCTTCTGGACCCGGACAGCCTCGGCGTGAAGGACCAGTTCCTCGACGACGGCCAGTATGGTCACATTTCCCTCGGCCGGTATAACAGCATTTTTGTCGGCGGCGTGTGTCACGAGATAGGCCACTCACTCGGGCTTCCCCACTGCCGGGAGTGTGCAGACGCCCGGAAGACGCGCGGCACCGCCCTCATGGGCAGCGGGAACCGCACCTACGGCGAGGACCTGCGCGGCGAGGGCCTCGGCTCCTTCCTCACCCTCCCCCACGCGCTGAAGCTCGCCGCCCACCCGCAGTTCTCCGGCTCGGTGAAAAAACTCACCACACCTGCCCAGGTCACCTTTTCCGCATGGAAACTGCAGCCCGCCGCAGACACTCTGCGCGTCCAGGGCAGGCTCGCATCGAACCTCCCCGTGCACGCCGTCCTCGCCTACGCAGATCCCGAGGGCGGCAGCGACTATGACTCCGCCATTGCCGCCGCCGTCCCCCTGACGGACGGCACTTTTTCCCTCACCCTGCCCGCCACCGGCACGCGGTCAAAACCAGCCGTGCTCAGCTTCGTCGGTGTCTGTGCCAACGGCGCCGCCACCGCCTCCGTCTGGAGCAGCGAGGCCTTCTCCATGCCTTGCCACATCGACAAGGAAGGCCGCTACGATGTTTCCGCCGCCATGGCCGGTCTGGAAGTGACTCAGCACGCCCCTGCCGCACGCTCCGGCCAGCTTTCCCCTGAAATCCTCGCCACGCTCAGCCCCAAAGCCCGCGAGGCCCTGCGCCGTCTCGCCCTGCCGGACAACACCACCGGCAAGCCCGCCCCCTCCGCCGCGCCGGACAGCGTGAAGTCCCTCCCCCTCTCCGACGCCGCCGCGCAAAAAGCCTCCACCGGCTACGGCGGCCTTCACTTTGACCGCACGCCATCCGGAGAGCCCCTCCTCGGTCCGGACGGCCCCGCCGCCCACGGCCTCTGGGCCCACGCAGACTCCAGCCACACCTACGACCTCGGCGGAAAGTGGACCACCCTCACCGGCTCCTGCGCCCTCCTCCAGACCGGCAGCGGCCCCGTCAAGGCAAGCATCCTCGTCGATGGCCGCGTCGTCTGGGAGTCAAAAGTCATCCGCCCCGGCCTGACCCAAGCCTTCACCCTCGACCTCAAAGGCGCCTTTACCCTCACCCTCGAAACCAAGGGCGTGAAAGGCATCAGCTCCGCCCACAGCGCCTGGCTGGAGCCCGTGCTTCAGCGGTAAGTTCCAGCCTCCTTTTCCTCCCCCAAACCTTCAGCCATCCCTCCCGTGTTCACCAAACTCATCATCATTTTCGCCCTGGTTCGCCTCCTCCGTGTTTGGGACAAGCACTTTGCCTGCGCCGGCATCTACGCCGGAGCCCGCCTCACCCTCGGCCTGCTGCTGGGAGCACCCTTCCTGCCAGCGCTTGTCAGCACAGCCATCGTGATGGCCGCCGCATCCCTGTATTTCTGGCTGCTGGATCGCTACTCTGAGAACACCATTGCCTACGTGCTCATTGCAGCACTGGGCCTTCCCCTGGTCCTGCTCTAGTCCCACTACCGGCAGCCCCGCCCATCAGGCAAACCCCTCCCCACGTCTAAATTGCCTGCCACCACCTTTCGCGCTACTGTCTGCGCACTGTCTTGCTTCGCGTCGTGCTCAGCATTCAACGTTCGGAACTCTGAACTCTGAACTCTGAACTCTGAACTCCGCATTCCCAACTCCGCATTCCCCTTGTCCCGCTTCCGCCACATCGTCCTGCCCGTCCTCCTGCTCGCTGCTGCGGGCGGCGCGACCGCGTGGCTGCTTCACTCCCAGCCCGAGCCTAAAAAGCAGACCGATGCCGCCCGGCCCTTCTCTGTGAAGGCGGCGAAGCTCCAGCCCTCAGACTACACCGTCATGCTCGACTCCCGCGGCACCGTCGCCGCGCGCACCATGAGCACCCTCATCCCCGAGGTGCCGGGCCGCATCGTCGAAATCTCGCCCAATCTCCGCGAGGGCGGCTTCTTTGAAAAAGACGAGCCCCTCATGCGCCTCGATCCCCGCGACTACGAGGCCGCCGTCACCATCGCCGGCGGGGCCGTCGCCACGGCCAAGACCGTCCTGGAGGAGGAGAAAGCCCGCGCCGCCCAGGCCCTCGACGACTGGAAGCGCCTCGGCCGCACCGGCACCCCGCCGCCCCTGCTTTCCCGCACCCCGCAGCTCGCCGAGGCCCAGGCGAAGTACGACTCCGCCCTCGCCCAGCAGGAAAAAGCCGCGCGCGATCTGGAGCGCACCCTGCTCCGCGCCCCGTATCCCGGCTGCGTCATGAAAAAAATGGCCGACGTCGGCCAGGTCGTCACCGCCGGCACCAAGCTCGCCGAAATTTACGCCATCGACTTTGCCGAGGTCGCCCTCCCTCTCAACGACCGCGACCTCGCCTTTGTCGATCTGCCCGAGAGCTTCCGCGGGGAAAAGGACAACCCGGCCACCCTCGACACCCCCGTGAAACTCAAGGCCACCTATGGCGGCCGCGAATACTCCTGGGACGCCGTCATCACGCGCACCGCCGGGTCCATCGATGAAAAATCCCGCAACCTCACCGTCATCGCCCAGGTGGCGGATCCCTGCGGGCGCAAGGCTCCGGATTTGCCCCCGCTCAAGGTCGGCCTCTTCGTCCGAGCCGAGATCACCGGCCACACCCTCCCGGGCGTCTACGTCCTGCCCGCCTCCAGCGTGCGCGAGGGCAGCCAGGTCGTCATAATCGACGCGGAAAACAAAATCCACCGCCGCTCCCTCACCGTCCTCTGGCGCACCCGGGACAGCGTCATCGCCAGCCGGGAGAGTCTGAAACCGGGCGAGACCCTCTGCCTGACGAACCTCCCCTTCGCCATCGACGGCGCCAGCGTGAAGCCCACCCTGACCGAGCTGCCGCGGCCCGCCAAGTCCGGCCCCCAGCCCCTCACCACCACCCCCGCCGCCCCGCCACCGCCGGCCGGAGGGAAGTCCGCGTAGGCGCACGCCCCGCATGAACTCCCTCGTCGCCTGGTTTGCCAGAAACCACGTCGCCGCCAATCTCCTCATGGTGGTCATCCTGGCTGCGGGCGCGTGGGCCGCCTTCCGCCTGCCGCTGGAGTATTTCCCGGAGTTCGAGAGCGACTTCGTCACCGTCTCCATGAGCTACCGCGGCGCCACCCCGGCGGAGGTGGAGGAGTCCATCGTCATCCGCATCGAGGAGGCCATCGCCGACCTCCCCGGCCTCAAGCGCATGACCTCCACCGCCAACGAGGGCGGCGGCTCCGTCACCGTCCAGGTGGAAAAGGGCTACGACGTCCGCCGCATGCTCGACGACATCAAAATCCGCGTCGACTCCATCTCCACTTTCCCGGAGGAAACCGAGCGCCCCGTCGTCAGCACGGACAGCATGACCAGCCGCGTCATCAGCGTCCTCGTCAGTGGAGACATGACCGAGCGCGAACTCCGCAAGCTCGGCGAGCAGGTGCGCGACGACATCCGCCAGCTCCCCGGCCTCACCCAGGTCGAGCTGCGCGGCGTGCGCAAGCCGGAGATCGCCATCGAAATTTCGGAGATCGAACTGCAGCGCTACAAGCTCACCCTGAATGACGTCGCCGACGCCATCAAAAAGTCCTCCCTCGACGTGCCCGCCGGCGCCATCCGCACCGCCTCCGGGGAAATCCTCCTCCGCACCAAAGGCCAGGCCTACGTCCGCAGTGATTTCGAGAACATCCTCCTCCGCGCCCAGGAAAACGGCTCCCGGCTTTTGCTCAAGGACGTCGCCACCGTGAAGGACGCATTCGGGGAAAACGCCCTCTACTGCCGCGTGAATGGCAAACCCTGCGTCCTCGTCCAGGTCTACCGCACCGGCCGGCAGAATATCATCGAGATCGCCGATGCCGTGAAGGGCTACCTCGAGACCGCCCCCGCCCGCCTCCCCCAGGGCGCGGAGCTGAGCCTCTGGCGGGACAATTCCATCAACGTCCGCGGCCGCCTCACCATGCTCCTGCGCGACACCGGCATCGGCGCCGTCCTCGTCCTCTTCACCCTCGCCCTCATGCTCCGCCCCTCCCTTGCCGGGTGGGTCGTCCTCGGCATCCCGCTTGGTTTCGCCGGAGGCCTGCTCTGCATGTACCTCTTTGGTGTCACCATCAATGCCATCTCCCTCTTCGGCTTCATCATCGTCGTCGGCGTCGTCGTGGACGACGCCATCGTCTGCGGGGAAAACATCTACACCCATCTTGTCCGGGGGAAGGACCCGCTCGACGCCGCCATCGACGGCGCGCGCCAGGTCGCCGTGCCCGTCGTCTTCGGCGTCCTGTCAAACGTCGCCGCCTTCACCCCCATCCTCTTCCTCCCCGGCCGCATGGGGCTCATCTACCTTCAGATTCCCGCCGTCGTCATCCCCGTCTTCCTCTTTTCCCTGCTGGAGTCCACCCTCATCCTCCCCGCCCGGCTCCGTCTCATGTCCATGAAGCGCGAGATCCAGCTCGCCGCCGGTGCCCGGCTCGTCTGGTGGGAAAAAATCCAGCGCGGCGTCTCCGGCGGCGTCCAGCGCCTCATCGACCGCCTCTACCAGCCCCTCCTCCGCGCCGCCACCCGGCACCGCTTCCTCAGCTACTCCATTTTCCTAGCCGCCCTCCTCCTCATCGGCGGCGTCATCTTTGGCGGCCACATCACCTACACCCACATGCCTCCGGTGTACAATGAGACCATCACCGCCGCCCTCGAGATGCCCCTCGGCACCCCGGAGCGCGAGACCGCGGAGCAGGTCCAGCGCATGCACGACGCCGCCCTGCGCCTGAAGTCCGAACTCGCCGCCAAATACCCCGGCGAGCCCCCCATCAAAAACGTCATGATGGTCATGGGCACCCGCAGCGGCGGCGGCAGCGGCTTCGGCACCAGCGGCTCCCCCCACCTCGGCGAGGTCACCCTTGAGCTTTCTGGCGCAGAGGCCCGCACCCTCGATGCCGGGGAGATCACCAACCGCTGGCGCGACTCCATCGGCGACATCCCCGGAGCCCAGGAGGTGAATTTCTTCAACCGCATGGGCAAGTACGGCGACGACATCGCCATTCAGGTCTCCGGCCTCGACTTTGCCGAGATGGCCGAGGTCTCCGGGGAAATCCAGCACCACCTCCTCACCTACACCGGCATTTACGACGCGCACGATTCCTTCGAGGACGGGAAGCAGGAGATCCAGCTCAAGATCAAACCCGAGGCCGAACAGCTCGGCCTCACCATGAGCGACCTCGCCCGCCAGGCCCGCGCCGCCTTCTACGGCCTCGAGGCCCAGCGCATCCAGCGCGGGCGGGACGACCTCCGCATCATGGTCCGCTACCCCCGCGCCGAGCGCGAGGCCCTCGCCACCCTGGAGAACATGAAGATCCGCCGCCCCGACGGCACCGAGGTCCCCTTCGTCTCCGTCGCCCAGGTCAAAATGGGCAAGTCCTTTTCCTCCATCCGCCGCACCGACCGCCGCCGCGTCATCACCGTCGGCGCCAGTGCCGACACCGCCAATATCGACATGCAGCGCATCCAGGGCCAGATCGACACCTTCCTCACCGACCTCCGCCACGACCACCCCACGCTCAACTTCAGCTTCGAGGGGGCCGCCCGCGACGAGCGCGAATCCTTCGCCAGCCTCTGGTGGGGTGTCGGCGCCGCCCTCTTTGTCCTCTACGGCCTCCTCGCCATCCCCTTCAAATCCTACCTCCAGCCCTTCGTCGTCATCAGCGTCATCCCCTTCGCCGTCCTCGG
Source organism: bacterium (assembly GCA_031411255.1). GTDB lineage: Bacteria > Verrucomicrobiota > Verrucomicrobiia > Verrucomicrobiales > V1-33 > JANOAS01. The sequence goes on along the minus strand of JANOAS010000026.1, from coordinate 2,028 downwards.
CGCCGTCCTCGGACATTTGGCAAAAGGGATCAACCTCAGCTTCTTCAGCATCCTCGGCATGCTCGCCCTCGCCGGCGTCGCCGTGAACAACGGCATCATCCTCGTCGACAACATCAACCAGCGCCGCGCCGCCGGCCAGCCCCTCCTCGACGCCGTCCTCGCCGCCGGCCGCGCCCGCTTCCGCGCCATCCTACTCACCAGCGCCGTCACCTTCGTCGGCCTCGTCCCCCTCATCTTTGGCAAATCCACCCAGGCCCTCTTCCTCGTCCCCATGGCCGTCAGCATGGGCTGGGGCATCCTCGCCGCCACCGTCGTCACCCTCTTCCTCGTCCCGCTCAACTACCTCCTCCTCGCCGACCTCCTCTCCCTCCTCAAACACGGCCACCGCCACCAGGACGACCCTTCCGACACCCCCGTCGTCCTCCCCCCCGACCTGGACGCCGCCCATTGAGCCGGGCAGTCGGAGGAGTTTTCAACAAGAGGGAGCAGCGGAAACAGAGGGCCCCCAGCGCGCAGGCTGCGGCTTGCACATGGAATTTGTGGAATCCATTCCGGTTCAACCTACACCAGATACTTCATCTTCCATACCTTCGGATTGGCAAAGGCCGTCCCGTCTCCCCTCTTCACTAAATTCTGCCGTAACGGAGTTGCGTCCCCTACCCCCCGAACACACGCCACGTCTCCCGCCAATCGTGCCCAATCCCGAGATCCCGTTCCCGCGTCCATGCCCCTTGGGCCAGCCTGAATGGTCGCAGTCGATGCCAAAGTATTTTTGGGGAGCAGGGCATTTATGATTTTATCCTGTTCAGTCGAGCCGCTCAGGGTAGAATGGCCGTCATCCAACCATGAAAACGCGCTCCACCTTGCTTGCTCCCTGCGGACGTCTGGTCGTTCTGTCCTGTGCGCTGGTCCTTGTCCTCCTCTCACAGCCCCAGAACGCTCGGGCGTCGGGCCGAGTCACCGCAGGCAGCCTGCGGCTGACTGTGACAGGTTTTGAGGCAGGCAATCCAGACCTTGCCAATGTAACAGCCGCCTACTCGGCTACGTACATTAACACCAATGCACCCAACGATTTTTATTTAGATGAGCAGGCGGCCGTCATCAAATTTGGCAGGCTCAACCCCGGTTCCGCCCCGCTCGACAATCCTTCCGGGCATTGGCAGGCACTCTTTTCGGCGGTTGATCGGCAAAATGTCCTTTACCCTGAAACCGTTGACTCAAATTTCCTCAATATAGAACTTGGAGGTAACGCTACCAAGTCCGGCTCAGCCAGCATTCAGATTCCCCGCTACGCGTGGTATCGCAATTCCGATGGAAGCCCGGCATGGATGGAAACTCAATTTGTCTACTTCGTGCTTGAAGACCGCGGCTACGTTCTCGACAACACTGGCGACGGAGACGAGCTGGCGGCTTACAAGCGCATCAATTGGGTCCCCAACACGCCGCCCACCATTGCCTTCACCTCCCCGGGAGCAAGTATCAGCACGGGTGCCGCACCCATTCTCCAGATCAACGGAACCGCTGGTGACAACAGCCAGGTAGCCAAAGTCGAGTATCAGGTGGAAGGAACGGGGGGCACGGTGCTCCAGGGCTGGAGCGCTGCGGAAGCACTTTCCGGCACCACTTCAGCCACATGGCGGGTGGACCTGGACAAGGGTGTGCTGGCGCTGGGCTCGAACACGGTGCGCTTCCGCAGCACTGACGACGATGGCGCCACGGGCAACACAAGCTGGACTTTCACCTACTCCCAGCCCCTGCTGCAACCGGCCAACCAGTCCGGCCCGGCGGCGAGCCTGGCGTTGCAATCGGGTGTCGATCCAGCGGGCAAAACGCTGGTCAGCGAGGCCTTTTACGCGAGTCTGGCCAGCGCCACCGTCATCGAAGCCCGATTAGACATCTTGTACGATTCATAATGTTCATAATCATGTTTATAAATACCATACTGTACTTTTGACCGTACTGTGCCAATAAGTTGAGGATGACACTCTATTTGGACACCCGAAACAACATTTCCGAATTCCGCCGAAT
>JANOAS010000025.1:0-1781 GCA_031411255.1 bacterium | reverse complement strand
GACGGCTGCCTGAGCCGTCTGCTGAACGGGCCGGACGTGGCTCCGCTGGTGGAGTACGTCTTCGCCTCGGTGCGGGACGATCCGGCGCAGCTCGCGCCGATGATCGACGACCTCTCCACCAGCCCCTACGCCAGCGAACCGCGAATGACCGCCGCGCTCCGGGCGCTGTCTGCCGGTCCCCTGCCTGTGGACCCGGCGCTCGCAGCGAGCCTTGGCCGCCTGGCTGAAATCCGTCAGCCTGGCGTGGCGGCTTCGGCGCTGCCGCTGGTGGTGGCGCAGTGGAGCGCGGCCGAGCAGCGCGAGCGGCTCCCTGCAGCGGCGGAAAAGGTGCTCGCCTCCGCCAGGGGGCCGGCCACTCCCGAGCCCGAGCGTCTCCGCTCCTTCGCGGCCCTTGCGCGGCTTCCCTTTTTCCCCGCCACCGTGCGGGCGGCTCTGGCGAAAAACCTGGCCGATCCCGAACGGCGGGCACCGGTGCTGGAGACGCTGCGGGCGAATCCCGCGCCGGACGCCAGCGCACTCCTTGTGGAATCGCTCGCGCTTTTGCCCCCGCAGGAAAAGGCCGCCGCCGTCGAGAGCCTGCTGGGCCGCCGGGACTCCGCACTGGCCCTGCTGTCGGCGCTGGAGAGCGGTGCCGTCACGCCGGCCATCGCCGGTCCGTCCGCGCTCTCCCGGCTGCTGGACCACAGTGATCCGGCGGTGAAGAAAAAGGCCGCGCCCTTGGTGGCCCGGCTGCGCGGCGCGACGGAGGCTCGGGATGTCATCATCACCCGGCTGCTGCCGGAGGTGGAAAAACCCGGCAACGTGGAGGCGGGCAGGGCCGCCTTCGCCGCATGCGCCGTATGCCACCAGTTCCGTGGGCAGGGGCAGGCGGTGGCGCCGGTGCTCGACGGCATGGGCATCCACAGCTCGGAGGTGCTGCTCACCCACATCATCGATCCCAACCGCGAAGTGGAGCCCAGCTTCCTCGCCTGGAACGTCGGCACAAACGACGGCCAGACCCACTCCGGCGTGATCAGTCGGGAAACGGCGGGCAGTCTTTTTCTGAAGAACGCGACCGGCGAGGTGGAGGTGCCCCGCGCCCGCATCACCAGCCAGGTGAACACGGGAAAATCCCTCATGCCGGAGGGATTCGAGGCACTGGGGGCAGAGGTGCTGCGCGACCTCGTCACCTACGTCCGCTCGGGCGAGCAGAGGTTTCACGCCATCGCCTTTGGCCGCGCGGCAACGGCGGACGGCAGTCGAGGGGTCTACCTCTCGCAGGACTCCGTGACGGACCGGGTGAGCCTGAAAAAATACGGCCTCACGGTCGTGCAGGGCGTGCCGTTTTCCCTGCCGGACCCGGCAGGCGCGCCGGGTGGAAAAAACGTCATCGTCCTGAAGGGCGGCGCGCAGAAAGAGGCCTTCAGCCTGACGTTGCCCGAAACGGTGGACCTGCCCGTCAACCAGCCCGCCGGCCGGCTGCACCTGCTGGGCGCGGTGGCGGGCTGGGGCTGGCCGGCGGTGGGGGAAAAGATACCCGTCGTCAGGCTGACCGTTCACTACGCTGACGGCCCGGCGGAGGAGATCGTCTTCACGAATGGCGTGGACTTTGCCGACCACATCGCCCGGATCGACGTGCCAGGCTCCGCGCCGACCGATCAGGTGCACAAGGGCCAGATGCGTTCCCTCTGGCGCGACCTCGCGCGGCCGGGGGCGCTCGTCACGCGCGTGGCGCTTGCCAGTTTCAACAAAGGCCCGGCCCCGCTCATCGCCGCGCTCACTCTGGAGTCGCCCGACAGCAC
>JANOAS010000024.1:0-44721 GCA_031411255.1 bacterium | reverse complement strand
GCGGCGATGGCGTCCCGCGCTGTGGCCGCCTTCGGGGCGGCCCAGGTGGCGGGGCTGAAAAGGGCGAGGGCGACCAGCGTGGCGGTGAGCGATTTCATAAGGAGAGGTTGATTATCGCTCAAGTGCGGGATTTTTCCAGCGGGATGTGATGAGGATGAATACGCCGTCATTTTTTTCGGCGAGCTTTGCCCGTCGAGGCGGGGCTGGCACGGTAGGTGCTGCTTAAATGATTCGGATATCCGACCTGAAAGTGATGGATTCGGATGATCCGGGGTCAATACGGGGAAACAGAGAGGCCGCGGTCCGCCTGTAGCGGATCGCGGCCTCTCACTCGTTTGAGGGGGGATTTATTTCACCAGAGCCTGCGCCTCGCGTCTGGCGGCGGAAGTGGCGCGGGAGGCGCGGAAGGCCAGGATGAGAAGAAGGAGGAACCAGACGCCGGCGAGAATGGCGGCGGGCACTTGGACGACGAGGTCGCTCTCCTGGCATCCGGCGGCGCTGACGGGGGTGAAGGCGGAAAGAATGGCTGGCATAAAGCTGCCGGCGGAGCTTTTGACGTTCTCAATCAGGATGCCGAGAGCCACGGTGAGGGCGCCCGTGCCGAGGAGGTAGGGGAAAAGGCGGGCGGGCTCCCGCGTGAGCAAATGGGCGAGGGCGGCGGGGGCGAGGAGGGTGCTGGCGACGACTGCGCCGAATAGAAACGGATGCAGGTGGCTCTGGGGGAACCAGGCGAGGCTGAAGGCGAGGAGGAAAAACCAGAGGCCGGTGGTCCAGCCGGGGAGGAAAAGCCAGGCGGCGAGGCGGCCGGGGACGCCGGCGCGGAGGAAGGGAACCCAGGTGCTGGGAGCAGTGGCGGGGGCCTCGGTGAGGGCGTCGGCCCCGGCGAGGAAGGCAAGGGCGAGCGCGAATGACTTGAGCCCGGAGCCGGAGACGCCGGATTTTTCCAGCACGACCAGGATGACGAGGGCACCGAGGGTGATGAGCCGCTTGCGGGTGGCGAGGTTGGCCGAGGCGGGGGCGATGCGGGTGGCTCCGATGTCGAGCAGGAGGTAGGTCAGCAGCAGGGAAGCTGCAGCAAAATAAAGAAGGGAACTGGTGCTGAGGCCATCGTCGAGGCTGCCGGAGCCGCTGATATTGAGGCCGAGAAAGGAGCCTCCATCGATGCTGATCCAGGCGAGGATGACCCCCGGGGCGGCGAGGAGGACGCGCAGGATGAAGCCGGGCTGGGAGGAGAGGCAGACAAGCCAGGCGGTGTGGAGACCGCCGGCGAGGATCATGAAAAGGAGCATGCGGATTTCGGCGAAGACGTTTACGCCGCCGTAGAAGTACCTCATGATGAGGTAGGGAAGGATGGCGAGGGCGATGAGGGTGCTCTGGGCCATGAGTGCGGCCCATTTGCCGGAGGAGATGCGGAAGGCGGAGAGCTTGGTGAGGACGAGGGCATCCAGAGTGCGGGAGCGGATCTCCTCACTCAGGGCGCCGAAGGCCCGCAGTGGCAGGGCCACGACGAGGATAATCCAGCTGAGCTGGGTCATGAATTTGCCACTGCCTGCCGAGCCGCCTGCAGCCGCCAAGAGGAGGGAAAGAGCGAGGACGATTTGGAGGGTGATGAAGACGCCGGAGAAAATCCAAGTTTTGAGCCCTTGGCGCAGCTCCTTCACGAGCATGGGGGAGAGGCTGTCGGGGAAATCCGAGAGCTGGGGGAAGGCAGGGCCTTCCGCGATGCCGGTCGCCGCCTCGGGCACGGTGCCGGCGGCGGCCCCCGCAGGTTCCGGGGTGAGGGGGGAGGGGGTCATTTATCCTTGAGGAATTGGGGGTTTTCATCCACGGAGGGAATGTCCAAAGTGAGTTCACCGCGCCACGGGCTGGGAGTGCCGAGCTGGGGCACGGGGGGCGGGCCGGGCGGAACGAGGGTGCTCAGGGTGCCCTTTTCGATTTCGCCAAGGATGTCGATGAAGGCATCCTCCAGGCGGCGCTCTTCGCGGTGCCAGTCGACGACGGGCACGCCATCCACGACGGCGCGGCGCAGGACCCCGGCGACGACGGCGGGGTCGATGGAGTCAAGCCGGAGACGGGCTCCGGATTTCGTCTCCTCCAGGATGGTGACGTGCGGGGCGGTGAGGGCCCACTGGGTGAGCTTGGCGGGCTCGACGGACTCGACGGTCACGATGGTGTCGGCACTGCCGCCGCGTTTGAGGGTTTCCGCGCTGCCGTGGTGGACGATGCGCCCCTTGTCGATGAAGAGAAGGGTGTCGCACATTTCCCCCAGCTCGCTGAGGATGTGGGAGGAAATGAGAATGGTCTTTCCCTCCGAGGCAAGGATGCGGATGAGGTGCTTCAGCTCGACGCGGGCCTTCGGGTCGAGACCGGCGGCGGGCTCGTCGAGGATGAGGATCTGCGGGTCGTGCAGGAGGGCGCGGCCCAGGCAGAGGCGCTGGCCCTGGCCTTTGGACATTTTGTTGATGAGGCGGTCGGCCAGATCATGAAGGTCGGTGAACTCCATGACCTCCTGGATGCGCTTCAGCCGTTCCTCGCCCCGGTAGCCGAGGGCGCGGGCGTAGAAGTCCATGTACTCCAGCACGGTCATGTGGTCGTAGGTGCCGAAGGAATCTGGCATCCAGCCGAGGAGGCGGCGGACTTCGGCGGGGTAGTGGACGACATTGTAGCCGCCCACGTAGGCCTGGCCGCCGGTCGGGTAGTCGAGCGTGGCGAGGATGCGCATGGTGGTGGTTTTCCCCGCGCCATTCGCCCCCACGAAGCCGACGACCTGCCCGTGTGGCACGGTGAAGGAGACTCCCCTGACGGCGTGGAACTGGCCGAAAAGGCGGTGGAGATTCTCCACGTGGATGGCGGGCTGTGATTTGTCGATGGTGCTGCTCATGGCGGAAAAAAGAGGCGCTGTGCGCCATTGTGGCAGTGGGCGGCACAACGTCAATGGGCCGTGTGCGCCTGGTTCTATTTTTCCCTGAGGCGAGACGCGGCGCGTTTTTCCAGAAGGAGGGACGTGCCGAGGCAGAGGCCAAGGATGGCGAGGAAGAGTGCGGACGTGCCAGCCGGGCCGAGGGTCTGGCCAGGAGACTGGTGGAGAGTGTGAAAGGGGAGGGGCAGGGCGTGAATGAGGGCCAGGTGCCCGGCGTAGATAAAGAGAGAGTGGCGGCCGGCCAGCTGGAGCCAGGCGGGAGGCTGCCAGCGCCGCCACGCGAGGGCCAGCAGGGTGCCGGGCGCGAGCAGCCAGCCGAGGCGCATGATGAAGAACCACGGATGCGCGCCCACGAAGGGGTAGGGCATGCAGCGCTCTCCCAGCCAGGCGAGTCCGGCCGAGGCGGCGGCGCAGAGCAGCCAGGTGCGCTGCGGGGCGGTGTGCAGGCGGCTGAGGAGAAAGCCCGAGGCGGCGAAGCCCAGCCACGGCAGCAGGGTGAAGAGGGACGAGCCGTCCCAGGCGAAGTAGCCATCGACCAATGGCAGGCCGGTGTGGAGATTTACCGAGGGAATGGAAAGCGCCAGCGAGGCGGCCAGCAGCGCCAGCACGGCGGCGTCCGCCCATTTCCTGCACCAGTGCCCAAGGACGAGGAGGGCCGCCAGAGAAACCGCCATCACCTGGAGGATGTCCCCCGCACACCACTCGCGCCAGAAGGCGGGGGAAAAATCCCCCTGTGTCAGCCGGGCCCACGGGATGTGCAGGGCGTAGCCGAGGGTGGCGATCCACCCGAGCCGGCCCAGCCGCCGCCAGGAAAAAGGCTGGCGCGGTTTCTCCGCAGAGCGGCGCGCACTGAGCCCCTGGGCATACCCGGCGATGAGGAGGAAGCTCGGAGCCACCAGCCCGTTGTAGAAATTCAGCTCGCGGAAAAACCCCTTCGCGGCCCAGTCCGGTGCGAGGAAGGAATTTACGGCGTGGGTCTCCAGCATGCCGACGACGGCGAGGCCCCGCGCCGCATCCAGCCAGCCGAGGCGGCTGCCCTGCGAAACGGGGGGAGATTTTGCAATGGTGCTGTCTTCTTTTATTGCCATCTTCGCGCCCGGCTGCCAGATTGGCCGCCTTAGAACAACCAAAACCCAAACTTAACCGAAGGAAACTACACCACATGGGCCTCATGGATTTTATCAAGGGCGAATTGCTCGAAATCATCGAATGGACGGACGACTCGCGGGACACCCTCGCGTGGCGTTTCCCCGATGATGACAAGGCGATCAAGAACGGCGCACAGCTCATCGTGCGCGAGAGTCAGGTGGCGCAGTTTGTTTACACCGGCCAGTTTGGCGACACGTTCACCCCCGGTCGGCACTCGCTCGTCACGGAGAACATTCCCGTCCTGACAAAGCTGAAGGGCTGGAAATACGGTTTCGAATCCCCCTTCAAAGCGGACGTCTACTACATCAATACGCGCCTTTTCACCGGCAACAAGTGGGGGACCTCGAACCCCATCATGATGCGGGACAAGGACTTTGGCGTGGTCCGTTTGCGCGCCTTCGGCACGTTCGATTTCAAGGTTTCCGACCCCAAGCTCTTCCTGAAGGAAGTGGTGGGCACGGACCAGAATTTCCGCCTCGATGAGTTCAGCGACACAATGCGCTCCCGCATTGTCAGCCTCTTTAGCGACGCGCTGGCCTCCGCGCAGGTGCCTGCGCTCGACGTGGCCTCCCGCTACTCCGAGCTGGGCGACGCGCTGCTGCCGATCATCAATCCGGCGACGACGACGAAGTACGGTCTGGAAATCACGAGCTTCATCGTGGAGAACGTGAGCGTGCCGCCGGAAGTCGAGGCCGCGATCGACAAGCGCTCCAGCATGGGCGTGATCGGGAACCTGAACGACTACGTGAAGTTCCAAATGGCAGAGGGCATGGCCAAGGGCGACGGCGGCGGTGCCGTGCCGGCGCAGATGGCGGTGGGCTTTGGCCTGGCACAGCAGATGGTCGCCTCCATGAACCAGCCGCAGCCGGTGAACGTGCAGCCGCCTCCGCTCCCAGGGGCGGCCCCGGTCGCCGCAGCCGCAGCGGCCCCCGCCTCGGCGGAACTGCTGAACCCGGCCCAGGTGGCCGAGCAGCTCGGGGTTTCCGAGGCGGACGTCCTCTCGACCATTGAGTCCGGCGAGCTGAAAGCCAAGAAAATAGGCACCCAGTTCCGCATCACGCGCGCCTCGCTCGACGCCTTCCTGGCGCAGTAAGGCGCCGCCGGTTGTTTCCATTCCACTGGACGGTGGCCTGCGGCGCTCAACAGCCCGGGCCGCCGTCCTTTCCTCTTTTCTCCCTGCCGACTCAACCCGACCTCGTTTTTTCCTGACATGAGCGAAATCACCGCCCTGCGCAAACATCCCTGTCCCGAATGCGGAGGGGACGCCGAATGGAATGCCGCCAAGCAGGCGCTGGCCTGTCCGTTCTGCGGCACGGTGCTGCCCTTCACCGAGGGGACGGCCACGGAGGGCGAGGTGATCAAGGAGCACGACCTGATCGATGCTCTGCAAAACGTGCCTGCGGAGGACCGCGGCTGGCAGGACACAAAAGTGACGGTGAAATGCCAGAGTTGTCACGCCATCAGCGTCTTTTCCCCGGACCGGGTGGCGCAGCGGTGTGACTTCTGCGGCAGTCCGAGCATCGCGCCCTACACAGACACGAAGGACGCCATTACTCCCGAGAGCCTGCTCCCGGTGAAACTCAGCGAGCCCCAGGTGCGGGACGCCCTGCGCCGCTGGTATGAGACGCGCTGGTTCGCCCCGGACCGGCTGAAGAAGGCCGCCCTCACCGACACGATCCACGGCATTTATCTGCCCTACTGGACCTTCGACGCGCATGTGGACGCCAGCTGGACGGCCACGTCAGGCTACTACTACTACACGACCGAGCAGTACCGGGACGCCCAGGGAAATGTGCAGACGCGCCAGGTGCAGCACACCCGCTGGGAGCCAAGCAGCGGCGCCCTGCAGCATTTCTTTGATGACGAGCTGATCCCCGGCACCACCGGGGTGAACATGGAGTTGCTCCACAAGATCGAGCCCTTCCCCACCGGCGAACTAAAGCCCTACGAGCCCGCCTACGTGCGCGGCTGGACGGTCGAGCGCTACCAGGTGGACCTCCGCCAGGCGGCGGATCTGAATTTCGACGAAATGCAGAGCACCATCGTCAGCATGTGCGACGGCCAGGTGCCGGGTGACACCCACCGGGATCTGGAGGTGGACCAGCGCTACACCGGGCGCACGTTCAAGCACGTGCTCGTGCCGGTCTGGCTCGTGACCTACACCTACGGGCCAAAGGTTTTTCAGATCATCGTCAACGGTTACACCGGCCAGATCGCCGGGGAGAGACCCACCAGCTGGACGAAAATCTTCTTCTACGTCATCCTGCCCATCCTGATTTTGATCGCGATCATCGCGGCGTCCCAAGGGTGACGCCCAGGGCATGGTTGATGCCATTCGGTGCGCGGCTTAAATGGTCAAACCATGCGAATCAAAAGAGTTCATTTTGGCTCCGCTTCGCTTTCGAGGTGCGGGGAGCCGGACTTGGGGTTTAGCCACGACTCCACGACCACAAAGTGATCGCCGCCGGCGATCATTTCCAACTCTATTAGCGCGAAAATATTATCGCTGAATTTCACAAAATAACTCCGTGAGGCGTTCGATTTCCATATCGGCTTTGCCTCCACGGGCATTTCAATGGAGGCCTTCTCTTTAAAGCCAGCCACGGGTGCTTCAAAATTTAGCTTGTCATTGCGCTCAACAACCCCACCACCGGGAACGGTCAACACGAGTTTCCAGGGGTAACGGCGCTCATTTGGCGGGCGCGGCTCAAGCTCCTCGTTCCAACAGTGCAGCACTATCCGGTATGGGGTGGAAGTATTGGGGGATATGTCGATTTCGACTGGGGCTCCGTCGCGCGGAAGCCGGTAGTTCTGTTCGCCATGTTTGACCAGCGGCTCAATGATACCAGGCCGGTGGAGCGTGAAAACCATAGGGGCGTCTGCGGAGGTTTTTGGCGGGAAGCCGGTTCCGAAATAGAGCATTGCAGCCGAGGTTCGTCTGGCATCATTGAATGGTAATTGCCGGAAGCCGGATTTCGTAATTTCGATGTTCAGCGTGCCACCCCTCTTTCCAAGGATTGAAAATGAGCCTCCGTCGTCGGTGTTGGTTTCCTCCTTGCTTGACGGCTGCCAGGGCTTGTTCAGCACGCCATAGCGGACGGTGGCTTGCGAGACAGGAGCGCCGTACTGGTCCACCACTTTGCCGTAAAAATTGATCGGGGCGGTGAAAGCCTCCTTGAACTTGGCGAGATGCTCTGCACTCGCCTCGTGGCTGTTTTTCGCTCGTGGCGGCGTAACACCGGGCGGAAAAGGTGAATGGGGTGCCTGGTCAACATTTCGGCCACCAGCCGGGGCTCGACTGTCCTTGCACACCTGCCAGAGGACAAGGCAAATGGCAATGAACGACAAACCTGAAATCCCCTTGTATAGCGACATCACGGCAGGTCGCTTCCCCCTTGGAGAGCAAACCGGCCTGGCCGAAGTGAGGCCATCAGATTCGCACGTCTGTTCCCTTTTATTCGCATGGTGGGGCTGGGCGTGCTCGGTTCTTGACCAGAAGGAACGTGACGCCCACAGCAAGGACGGCAGCCACAAACCATGGCCAGAGGAGCGGCGGTTTTGGCCCGGGGGCGGGCGCGGTCTCTGGCAATGGGGCGAGTGGTGGGAAGCTGGCGGCGAACACGGGGGCCGGCCGAGAACCAGTCATGGGAACCTGGGGGGCGAGCACGTCAAGCGGGCCGGAACCGTTCTTGGCCATGGCAAACTGGCGCTGTTGCTTTCCGGTCACAATGTCAAGCGCATACTCAAATTTTTCAGCCAGTCCGGTCCCGGCAACAGAAGGGTGGCGAACCAATGTCTCCAGCCCGGGCTGCATTGCCCCGGCTTTGGTGCCTAAATTTTGAGCCACCTTCAGTGCCGCCCAGTAGTGATCCAAAATGGCCCTGGGCTCCCCCACTGGGGGGGGGCTTTCTATTTGAAGCTTTGCAACACTCAGTCCATCAGTCATTCCGAACACACTTGTCTCGCTTGCCCAGCGAAGCAATTCGTCTTGAGTACTTGCCGAATTGAGCAAAGTGCGTAATTGATCCCTGTCTTCCTCGGTGAGGAGCCTGTGTTCAAACAGCAAGCCTGCTGCGGCGTACGCGACCAGCGGTGACGCCTTTAGATACGAACGCAGCTGCCCGGCAAGTTCGGGGGTTGCGCTGGTATAATTGAGAAGAATTTGACTTTGAGAAGCCGCTGAAGTGTTGGCGAAAGACTCTCCGAATGCTAGGTCGACAAGTTTTCCGGTGTATGGCTCCAGGATTTTCCCCCACTTTTGAATTGCCGCTTTTCGTAAAGCGCTTGGATGGAGCCAGTCTGGCGAATCAGCAGCCATGATGTCTTGAGCGATGGCGTATGCCGCTGCCTGAAGGTCGTTTGTCAACGAGCCCTCCTCTTGAAGATTTTGATCCCCCGTCGGAATTTTCACCATGATCCCTTCAAAGAACGGGACTGGATCTTTCCATATCCGTTTGGCCACATCGTCGTCGTTGGCAGCCCCCAGGCAGCCCAAGCTGCAAAGCATGATAGCAAGTATTATTGTTTTCATTTAGTGAGTACTTTTGAACTTCCAACAGTTAATTCATTGGCATCCAGTAGTGAAATGGGGCCGGGACGAGCGCCGACGGCTGGGGAATCTCGAAGAATGTCTGTATATGTTCCGTCTGATTCAAGCACGATTATTCCGTAGGCCGGATAAGTGTCGTGGGTGCCACTAAACTGAACGGTGGGCTGAAGTGGATCCGAATCCGCCAAAACCCTCAAGTGCAGTCGCCAGTGAATATCGGTCGTCGCCCAAGTGGTGAAAGCAGGCATGGCGCCATCTTTGCCGCCGCCATCGATCGTTAGTTCCGCCAAATGCCCAGTGCGTGCCAAGAGTTCGTACTTGGCCACATTTGGGAGGGGAGGCCCCGCCTTGGACAAACCCGCCGGAATCAAACTTTTAAATCCCATGTGAAGCGACAGTTCGGTTGGATCAACCCCAGTTGATTTGGTATAGTGCTCAGAAATTGGCGCTGTCATCATTCTTCTCGCTCTCGCGATATCTGGAGTGCGATGCAGTTCCGCATATGGCGTAACTATAACGGTCTGGCAAACCCGAAATGGAGCGTTTTCAAATAGTTGGTAAGAAGGTCCCGACACCGCACCAGTCGAATAGGCGTTTTCAAAACCAAGCGGGCCAATTCGCATTCCAAGGCCAGGATGCAGATCCCCCTTCGCCACCTTGTCCTTCAACGTATTTGGAACCGAATACGGAAAGACAGGTATTGGCAAGATTGCGGGCAGCGCCTCCGCCTCGGTTTCAGTCCAGGCGTAAGGAATGAAGGCCTTGACCTGGAAGAGGAATTCAGACTGGACGATGGTGAATTTGACGGAGTCGGCGTTGGCCCACTGACCGCCAGTCCCCGCCTGGACGGTGACGGTCTCTCCCCCGCGGGTGAGGCTTTTTTTGAAGCCTTGGAGGTAGAGGGTAGTGTCGGAAGTGGAACTGAACTCGGTCACCCCGCTGGTGACCTGCTGGGTCCGGGCCTGGTTCTGGTAGATTCTGAAGCGGTCCGCACCGTCGAAGATGAGTCTGGTCTTAACGGAGGCGTCCGCGCCTGAGGCTTGGTGGATAACCAGCTTCGTTCTGGGGGCCACATCCAGCGAGCCCTCCAGACGCTGAACAGAAACGTAGCCACCATCACCTGCATCCTCGTTCACCTCGCCCAGCGCTCCGGTCGCCGGGTGGACCACATCCAGGTCCACGCCGACCAGCCGCTCCTCCACCTTCCACTCGCTTCCGGCGGCGGCTGTGTCAAAGCCGCCGGGAATGGTCAGGGCGGCGCGGAGTTCGATGCCGGCAGTGGGGAGGACCTGGTTTGGGGCGTAGGTGACCGTTTCGACAGCGACGGTGGTGGTTTGGGTGATGCCGGGGCCGCTGCTCGTCTTCAGCCGGAGCATCGGGCGCGACCACTGCGTGGCGCGGGCTGCCGGGGCAAGCGGCCAGGTCTTGCGCTGGTAGCCGCACGCGTGCATGCCGGCGTCCTTCTTCACACCGCTTGTGTCCTTGTAGTAAACCATCAGGGCAACGGGCTGGCTGCTGGCGGCGCCGTGCTCGGCATCCTCAAAGGGGTTGGCAGCAGCCTCGGCCGGCGCTGTGTTCTCGAATGGTTTGAGTTCGGCTATCTGGCTTTGCAGTTCAGCCTCCAACCCGTAGCCGGGTGTGGTAATTTCATGGTCAACCTCGCCATTCCCGTTGACAACCGGAGAGAGGGTCAATTTTAACTGCCCGTCTTTCGTCGGCGGAGCTGACGGACCGGGGGCTGTGGCTGTGGGAGTGTGGTGGTAGTCGTAGCCGATGCGCAGGTTCGCGGTTCTCCATTGGGCGGCTGAATAGAGTGGCGAGCCCAGGTCTTCGGCGTCGCTCAGGCCGTTGCTGTTGCTGTCATACAGGAGGGGGTCAGTGCCCAGCGACAGCTCGACCAAGTCGGGAAGACCATCGGCGTCGCCGTCATAGTTGGGGGAGCCGGGCACCCCCTTCTGCCGGTCAGCCGGATTGCTGGCCGTGGCTGTCAGGTTTTGGATGATTTCCCATTCACAGAAGCTCCCGTTGTTCTGCGCCGTGGGGTTGAAGACGGCGGGAACCATGGCGGTGCCCAAGGGGCCGCCGCCGAGTTGAATCTCATTGCTGTCCTCGGATTTGGCCGGAATGGTCAGGGTCTGGTACGCCGTGGTCCCGGTCTGCCAGTCGTTCCGCTGCCGGGTGTCTGCGGGAAAAGTGTAGGCAGTGCCGCGGGTGGTGCGCGTGCGGGAGAAAGGAGTCATTTTGAACTTCACCGTCCAGGGAAATGGCAGGGCGCGTGAGGAATGCAGAGCGACAGTGCGCAGGCGCTGCCAAACGTTCCCCTGCATGGCCTGAAGCCCAGCGGAGGTTGAGCCGTCGCCATAGCGCCACTCGTGGTAGCCCGCAGTCATGGCTTCGCCCGGTAGGGCCGGGATGATGGCGTGGCTGGTGTCAGGAAAAACCCATTTAGAGGGCTCACGGAACCACATGTTTGCAGGAACCTCCGACGGCCGGTCAGGATCATCCATCGGTGCAACGAGGTAGTCGTTGATCATCTGGAAGCCAAACACAGATCCGGCACCGCCCGCCCGCGAGTCGAGGTAGTTCCAGTGCAAAACCGTTCTGTTGTTCACGGTGAGCTTGCCCGGAATGGTGAGCGCGCCCTTGACGGAAGCGGCAGCGCCGCTCGGCACCATGGTGATGGCATCCACGCGGGTGCCGGTCTGGAGGGTGATCTCCGGCATGTCAAACGCGGCGGGGTCGGTGCCGTGAAGGGACTCGTAGGCATCAGTCCAGCCGTCCAAGTCCGTGTCCTGGCGCAGCGGACTCCAGCCTCTGGCGACTTCGTCGGCGTCGCTAATGGTGTCCCCGTCCGTGTCGGAGGCGAAGGGGTTGGTGTGGTAAATTTCGACTTCATCCTTGTCCAGCAGAGAGTCACCGTCTGCGTCGGCGGACTCCCTGACTCTCCAGAATTTCCTAAGGCCAGCGGAGCCCGGTGGTGGGGTGAGGGGGCCGGGCGGGGTGGCTGCGGTGGGAGAGAGTGCCTGCAGGGCGGGCTTCAGGAGAGTCCACAGGGCTCCGTCCTCACTCGCTGGGGGAGGGGCCAGCTGCGTGGGTGCATCGCCCTGGAATCCACTGCCGAGGCAGCAGCAGGAGAAGTGAACCGCTGGAGTGACGCCGGGCGCGGTGTCGAGTTCTATCGCAGTGGTGACCGTGCCGGTGACGGCGGGCGGAAAGGAGGGAACGGCCTGAGTATACGTCACCAGACCGTCTTTACTCTTCCACTGGGCGTAGGTCGTCAGGTCATTCTTTAGGAGCACCACCATGACCATGCGCTGGAGGCGCGGAGCGGCAGGGGCTGTCGGAACTGGGGCAGTGCCACTGGCGGGCGGGGGCGGAGCGACCCAAAAAAGGTTGGCCGTCATGAGGCGGTTGGCGGCTGCTGACGTCCCGTAGACGGCCCCCGCTTGAGTCCACTGCCCGGCGGCCAGGTCAGGCGAGGATTCCAGAAAGTAGGTGCGGTATTTTTCAGGCCGCCAGGTAATGCTGTGCTAGACATACCCGGCAGAGGGCGAAGGCGGAGTGAGGGTTGTCTTCACCTGGGTTAAGGCAAATTCCTCGCCTGGGAGACGAGGGTCGTTGGCGGCGGAGGCGGCGAGAGTGAGCAACAGCAGAGCCAGCAGGCGGCCGAGCAAATTGAGGTCCCGAACAGGCAGGGGGAGAGGGAGTTTCATGGATTTGTGAAAGTTGATTGGCAGATGGCGGCTCAGGCTTGGCCGCAGGCATCACCAGTTATAACGGAATACTTGGCACATTGTGAGGAACTATTTTCATTTGAGCAAAAGATTTTTTCAAACGCCGGGGGCTTGATTGTGGGGGCCTTCATCGTGGCATGCCAGGGAAGCTTGCCAGCGGAGGAGGTTGCGGTCTCGCGGGGCGGACACGCGGTCCGGCTCGCGCCCCAGCCCTCGCTGCGTAAACCGGACGGCCCCCCACGGATCCGTCCGGTTCGGCATTCGGGACACCCACCGCCCGCTACAGGCTGCGGTGGCTGATGGGGTCGCTCCAGTCGCTGTAGCCGGTGCTGCCGCCGACGGCGCGGACTTGGAAGGTGTAATTCGCGCCGGGAGTGAGGCCGTTGATCGGGATGCTGCGGGAGTTCGTGAACAGGCCGCCGTCGATCCACGGGCCGGGCGTGCCGTCCGCGGCGACGAGGGCGTAGCGCGCGTGGTAGCACTTGGCATTGGCCACGGGACCCACACAAACGATGAGCTGGGCGGAGTTTCCATTCACAATCTTTTTAATGAACGGCTGGCCCAGCGGGGTGGAGGCGCGGTTCGTGCTGACGGCGTCAAAGCCGGAGGAGAGAAGCACGGCCAGGTCATTTTCACATTTCTCCTGAACGTAGCCCGCCAGCTGGCGCAGGAGGCCGATGAGTGCCTCCCTCTTGTTATTTTTATCCGCAGTGTCCTGCGGGCCGCCGCCACCGGCCTTGGCGATGGCCTGGCTGAAGGCGATGAGCGCCGCGCGGAGTGCCGCCTCGGTGACGGGCGGATCGGGAAAGGCGGCATTTTCGTAGAGTTTGTCGAGCACGGCAGTGGCCGTTTCTTCCAGGGTGTGGTCGGCTGCGGTCGCGAAGCCGAGAAGGACGCGGAGGTGCATACGGGTGGTTTTGGGTTGTGGTAAAAAGCCATTCCACTTCAGGCCGCTATCCCAGCGCAAGGGCTTGCCCTGGGCATCTTTGCCATTCCATGTCACGGGTGTTTTTGCCATGGTTTTGTTGTCTTTTGGGTTTCTGTTTCAGTTTTCCGGGAGCCGGAAAGGAGTGTGCCGGAGGCGGACGGGGACGTCTGCCTGGCGGAGACGGGGCCTTCTGAGCCAGCGGGGACAAACTCCGACGTGGAGGCAACCTTGTCCGCTTCGGACGGACATTGATCCGGCATCGACTGAGTTCTCTCCGTCATGGAGAAGGTTACGTCCGAAACGGACAAACCTTTCTCCATCCTGGAAAAAACTCTCTCCGCCACGGAAAAAGTTTTCTCCGGGGCGAAAAGGTTTTGTCCGGCATGGAAAAGGTTTCCTCCGCGACGGAGAAGGTTTTGTCTGTCGTGGACAAAAGTCCGTCCGCCTTGGAAAAACCCTTGTCCAGAGCGGACAAGGTTGCCTCCGCAGTGGAAAAGGCTGCCTCCACGAGCCTGGAGGGCCTCCGGCAGGCGGAAACCACCCCCTTCCCTGCCGACCGGGCATCCATCCGGACCCCAGCGGAGCTCCTCCGGCCCGGACCAGGGCCCGTTCGAGCCGGACGGACAAACTTCGCCTCTGCAACAGACTTGTTTCGCGGGTAAAGGCAGGGCTGAGGCGGACGTTTTTCGAAAAAAAGGGGGAGTGCGCTTGATTTTCTGAAACTCGGGGGCTGTGATTTGCAAAGATGGGAGGGAGACGGGTATTGAGCCCGGCTTCAGGAAAACCCAAACGCGTCCTGCCTGACGGGTCGCTTCCCCACGATTCCCCATGAAACTTCACCTTTGCCGCTTTTTCTGCTTTGCCACCCTGCTGGGGGTGGTGCACGGGCAGTCGACCATCAGCACCACGGACCGCTACGCCTATTCGGCGAATGCGGGCTGGATCGACCTGCGGCCGTCGGCGACGGACGGCATCCGCGTGACGGACACGTTTTTGGCCGGGTATGCCTATGCGGCGAATTTCGGGTTCATCGATTTCGGCAACGGCGTGCCTGCCAACGGCCACACCTACGCGAACAACGCGACCACGAACTACGGGGTGAACCTCTCGTCCACCGGCCTGCTCACGGGCTATGCCTACGCGCCGAACATTGGCTGGATCCAGTTTGAGCAATCGCTCGGGCTGCCGAAGCTGGACCTGCTGACGGGCCAGTTCAGCGGTCATGCCTACTCGGCCAACATCGGCTGGATCGCACTGGACACGACGTTGTCAAACCTGGCCACCACCAGCCTGAGCCGCCCGGACACGGACGCGGACGGGCTGCCTGATCCCTGGGAGCGGCTCGTTTTCGGTCGGCTCACGGTGGCTGGGGCCACCTCTGACACGGATGGCGACGGCGCGAGCGACGCGGCGGAGTACGCTGCCGGGACGGACCCGAAGGACGGGGCCTCCTGCCTGCGCATCATGGCGCACAGCTACAGCGCGAGCCGGAATTCGGCGACGCTGACCTTCACGATCTCGCCGGTGCGCAATTACCGGATCGAGTACGACACGGATCTCATCGGTGCGTGGACGGACTCCTCGCTCGGCACCTTCACCCCCGCCGCCGGGTCCACCGCCACGCGGACGGTGCTCACCAGCCTGACCGCCGGGCCGCGCAGCCGCTACTTCCGCGTCGTCGCGGTGCCGCCCCTTCCTTGAAAAACACTTCCAGCTTTAACCCAACAGAACGCCATGAAAACACCCCGCCTCCTTTTGCCCTTCCTCGTCCTGCTCCTGCGCGCCGCCGTCTTCGCGCAGGGAGTTTTTCCTCCTCCCAGTGCCCCGACGGTGCCGCTGATGAAATCACTCGACCAGATCGAGCCGCGCACGCCGATCAGCAGTCTGCCTTTCACGATCAATGCGCCGGGGAGCTACTACCTGACGAAGAACCTCCAGTTTTCTGACGCTTCCGGCAATGCGATCACCATTGCATCCAGCGATGTGACGCTGGACCTGGGCGGATTTACGCTCAGCTCCACAGCGGCGGTGACGGGCTCCGCCATCGCAACAACTGCGGTGAGCGGACTGAAGATTTTTAACGGCAGCATTTCAGGCAACACCACCGTTGCCATCACGGGGACGGAGCCGAACCGCACGTGGACGGTGACGGCGGGTGGATTCGCCATCGGAGTCAACAGCTTCGCCGAAGGGACGCAGGTTCACGACCTGGTCATCCGGGGCTGCCGGAACAATGCGCTGGTGGCCAGCAATAAATCCGTCGTCGAGCGTGTGAATGCCATTTCCTGCGGTCAAAGCGGCATTGTGGCTACAGGCGGCAGTGTGAGCGGCTGCACGTCCTCGGGGAACGCATTCCAGGGGATCTTCGCGGCGAATGGAACAGTCACGAACTCCACGGCCAACTCCAACGGACTGGGTGGCATCGATGGCATCGGCATGACCGTTTCCTCCTGCACTGCGGTGAGCAACGGGGGTGCCGGCATCAGTGCTGACAACGGAAGTGTGAGTCGGTGCACCTTCAGTTCCAACGCCGGGCGGGCGGGCATCTATGCACGCTACGGCAGCGTTGACAACTGCAGTGCTTTTTTAAACAAGGGTGACGGCATCTATGTCCAGGAGGGGCTCGCGACCGGCTGCACCGCGCGGGACAATGGAAGCATCGGAATCGCGGGCAACTCCGCCACCGTCACCGGCTGCACGGCCAACAAAAATTTCCACAGCGGCATCCAGGTCAACGGTGGCGTGGTGGCCCAGTGCACCGCCAGCGGCAACAGCACTGACACGACCACGGTGGACAAACAAATCTCCGTGGACGCCTCCAGCCAGCGTATTGCCTGCGTGCCCGCCTTGGAGTGACGGGGGGGCCTTTAAGCCGGTGGCGGTGGAACGGGCTCTGTTCGGTGCGGACCGGGACAGCGGGAAAAAACTTTTGAACGCCAGAACACCCGGACGGGTCACAGAAGGTGGAACATAAAACCACTTGTGCCGTGAGGCGGGTGGTTGTTCTTGAGAGATCATGAGCGAGTCCACCCCAGCAGACAGCATCATCATTCGCGGCCTTCGGGCGCCGACCTGGATCGGCGTGCCGACCGAGGAGCGTGCCGTACCCCAGTCGGTTGAGTTTGACCTCGAACTGGTACCGGAGTCTCCGCTGAAGGAACTCGGTGACGACCTGGCCGGAACGGTGGATTACTTCCAGGTCTGCCAGCTGGTGCGCGCGGTGGCGCTGGAGAAGAAGCGCCGGCTGATCGAGACGCTGGCTGAGGAGGTGGCGGCGGCGGTTTTGGAGCGGCATCTGGTGGCCCGGGTGACGGTGGAGGTGAGGAAATTCATCATCCCGGACTGCCAGAGTGTGGCTGTCCGGCTGACGCGCAGCCGCTGAGCGGCACGGCCATGCTGACCACCACGATCCAGTCACACCCAGCCCTGAAAACCTTCATGCCCGTCGAGGAAAGGCCCGAACAACTGCAGCCTCCGGATGAGGAGCTGGTCCTTGCCGCCCAGGAGGGGGAAACGACGGCCTTTGATGAGCTGGTGCGCCGGCACACCGGGAAGATCTACGGGCTGGTCTACAACATGACGAGCCACCGGGAGGACACGGCGGATCTGCTCCAGGACATCTTTGCCCGGGCCTACCGGTCGCTCCAGCGGTTCCGGAGCCAGAGCCAGTTCTCGACGTGGCTGCACTCCATCGCGGTGAACATGACGCTGAACCACCTGAAGAAGCGCAGACGCCGGGCGAATCACTACAGCCTGAATGACATTGATTCAGGCATCGAGCGGGATGAGGAATTCATCCACCTCACGAGCCCCCGGACGCCGGAAAAGGAGGCGGATCTGAAGGACCTTCAGAAAAGATTGAACAGTGCCATGATGAAGTTGTCAGAAGATCATAGAGCAGTGGTGACGATGTATGACATCCAAGGTCTCCAGCACACCGAGATCAGCCGCATCCTCGGGATTTCCGAGGGCACGATCCGGTCGCGCCTGTTCTACGCCCACCGGCAGTTGCAAAGCAATCTGGAGGAATTCTGGATCAAGTAACCGCCGGCCCCGCCCAACCCAAATTTTCCCAACACGGTCCCCCAACTGATCGAAGCCATGTCCCAGGAGCCCAAAGATCCCGCCGAGTTTCAGGAGCTGCAAAAGCTGCTCCGGCTCAAACGTTATGAACAGCCGCCGCCGGAGTTTTTCGAGGACTTTCTCCTCGACTTCCAGAAGCGCCAGCGGGCGGAAATGCTGAAAACGCCGGTCACCCAGCTGATGGCCGAACGGCTGGCGGCGTGGTGGAATGGCCTCATCGCCCCGCGCTGGCTGTATGCGGGTGGCGCGGCGTATGTGGCGGCGATGATTTTCTTTTTCCACCACAACTCGAAACCGACCGGCATGGCCGAACTCCAGGCGGCGAAGGCGAGGGCTGCCGCCGGGGCGAACGGCCACGGGCCGACGATCATGGTTTCCCAGCCGTCCTCGACGCTGCCGCCCAGCGGGCAGCCCGGCATGGTGCCGGTGGGGGACACGAAGCTGCCAGCGCAGGCCCCGGGTAAAAACCGGCTGCCGGTCCGCATTCAGCCCGAGGGAAGTGTGAACGATCTGCTCACCCCGCAGCCTGCAGGTGGAGCCGCGCCGGGAACGGGTGGTCCGACGGTGATCATCGTGAAGTAGCGGCGTGATGGGGCATTTATTCAAATCCGGCAGTCTGGTGGCTTGGAGCGTGCTGCTTTTATCCGTGCATGCGGCTCCGCCTGCGCTGCCGCCCGCCGGGGCGCTGGTGACGGCGAAGCTGGAAAAGCAGGCGCAACCGCTGGAGGGGGTGAGGATCGCTCCAGGGCTGGTGGCCACAGTGGTTCCGGCTGGCGAGGCGGGGCCGGGGACGGTCTCCGTGGCCGGCGGGGCGGGAACACCTGCCACCGTGATGCTGCTGCACGTGAAGTCCCGCCTGACTCTGCTGAAGGTGGAGGCCGCCGCGACGGAGGTGGTGCGGACGGGTCCCTCGCTGCTGCTCAAGCCAGGGGAGGAACTCTTTCAGACAACCAACGGAGGCTGGACGGCGGTGCGCTATGCCGGGCGGGTGAAATCCATGCACGGAAACGTGCTGCCGCTCGCTCTGCTCTCTCTGAACGTGCCTGCAGGCCAGCTGCAGCCGGGGCGCGCACTTTTCAATGCGGCGGGTGAAGTGGTGGCGCTTGAGCTGATGGAGGACCCGGATTCACCGGGCGCGGCCTATGCCGTGCCCATCGAGGCGGCCCTGAAGGTGGCGCATGATTTCGAAAAGCAGGCCACCGTGGAAACTGGAGACCTCTCCCTGACGCTGGAGGCGGGCAGCACCGTCCCTCGCATCGTGGAGGACCCCGCCGCCGGAACGCGCGCGGCTGATGCCGGGGTGAAGGCCGGTGACGTCATCCTGCAGCTGGGCGGCCGGCCGACGCTGGATACGAATGACGTGGTGGATGCAAACTTTTACCTGAACACGAAGGAGCCGGTGATGCTGAAGGTTCTGCGGGGCCTGCAGGAACTAACGCTGACAGCTCCCGGGCGCGAAAAGTGAGGCGGAGCGCAGGGGGCTCGGGGGCGTGGGGGCTTGGTGCAGTGGGGAGGCAAACCGCGAATGCACGCGGATCGACGCGAAGTGACGCGAATAAGGAGTGAGGAAAATGGGCGGGGGGAGTCGGGCTGACAGCGCTGACGTGGGTGGAAAAAATTGGGAGGATGATGATGGGCAGGATGATGAGAAAGTGGGGCGGGTTTCGGCTCCGCCTGACCCGCTTGCGTGCACCAGGCAATGCGGCTGTCGCGCGGGGTGTGTGAGGGGAGTTGCTGAGGAGTGGCATCCCTCGCATGGACGGGCGCGAATGAGCGCGAACCAAGGTGGGAGGAAAACGGGCGCGGTGGCGACGAGTGGGCTGGATGAGGAAATTCCCTTGCCCCACCGGGTGAGGCGGGGGCATGATCCGGGGATGAACCGATTTCAGACGTTTGTTTTGTTGGTTGCCGGGCTTCCTGGATTCACCCGGGCGGGGGAGGTGGCGTTTAACGGGAGGACGTTTCAGGTGGCGGAGGGGTATACGATGACGGAGGCGGCGGGACGGGCGGTGGTGGAGAGGCCGATCGAGGCGTGCTTCGACGGGAAGGGGCGGCTGCTGGTGACGGAGTCCTCGGGGTCGAATGATCCGGTGGCGAAGCAGGTGAAGGACAAGACGCACCGCGTGCTGCGGCTGAGCGATACGGACGGGGACGGGGTCTTTGAAACCCGGACCGTTTTTGCCGACGGGCTGATGTTTCCGGAGGGGATCCTGTGGCATGATGGGGCGGTGTATGTGGCAGCGGTGCCGGAGATTTGGAAATTCACGGACGCGGATGATGACGGGGTGGCGGAAAAACGGGAGGTGTGGTTCGACGGGAAGACGATGACCGGCTGCGCCAATGACCTGCACGGGCCCTACATCGGGCCGGATGGCATGATCTACTGGTGCAAGGGGGCCTTCGCGGAACAGACGTATGATTTTCCCGGAAAGCCGGGGTGGAAATCCCGGGCGAGCCATGTCTTCCGCATGAGGCCGGACAAGACGGGGATGGAGTGTGTCTTCACGGCGGGCATGGACAATCCGGTGGGGCTGGCCTGGACGCCGGAGGGGGACCTGATGGTGTGCGGGACGTTCCTCCAGCACCCGGAGGCGGGGCGGCGGGACGGGATCATCCATGCGGTGCGGGGCGGGGTGTGGGGGAAGGATCACGATGTGCTGGACGGCCACGTGCGCACGGGCGGGCTGATGCCGGTGATGACGCACCTGGGCCCGGCGGCTCCGGCGGGCATGTGCCGCTACGGGCGGGATCTGCTGGTCTGCCAGTTCAACCTGCGCACGGTGAGCCGCCACCAGCTCATCCCGGACGGGGCGACGTACCGCACGGAGGACTCGGCGCTGCTGACGACGGAGCATCCGGATTTCCACCCGACGGACGTGCTCCAGGCACCGGACGGCAGTGTGGTGGTCATCGACACGGGCGGCTGGTACAAGCTGTGCTGCCCCACGTCGCAGCTGGCGAAACCCGAGGTGCCGGGGGCGATCTACCGTCTGCGCAAGGCGGGCGGCGAGGTGCCGGTGGCGTGCCCGGAGCCGCGGTGGAAGGGGGAGGCGGAGCCGGGTGCGGCGTTGAAATCACAGAACGCCCACATTCGGCGGGCGGGGGTGGAAGCGGCGGGGCGGGGGGGCAATACAATCCCGGTGAAGACGCTGCTGGGGGCGCTGCCGGAGGGGAAACCTGACCGGTTTCTCGACCACGCGGTCACGTATGCGCTGGTCGAGGGCGGCGACCCCGCAGCGATGGCGGGCGCTGTGCCTGAGGCTGGTCCCACGGGGCAACGGTCGCTCATTTACGCCCTCGCCCAGACAAAACCGGAGGCTGTGCAGTCCAGCGCGGTGGCCGGGTTGCTCGCGACGGATGACGCGGGGCTGCTGGAGGCGCTGGTGTTTGGTTTTTCCAAAGTGCCGGCGTGGAAGGCGGCGGGCATGGAGTGGCTGGGGGCGCATCTGGCCGGGCAGCGGCCGTCGGTGGCTGCGGCGTTGATCGAGAAACTGGGCGCGGCAGATGCGTCGATGCTGCCTGACCTGGGCGGGCTGCTGGAGAAGTCGGAGGACCCCGGGCTGCGGGTGAAGGTGGTGGCGGCGATGCGATCCCTGGCGAAAAAGGGCGAGTGGCCGGAGGGCTGGGCGGGGCCGCTGCTGAAGGCGCTGCGGTCCGGCGCGAAGGATGAGGCGCGGGAGGCGGCGGGGTTTTTCGCCAGAGGAAAGCTGGACGCGCGGCCCGGCGTGGCGCAGGCGCTGGCGGAGTTTGCAGGCGATGCCTCGCGCCCGGCGGAGCTGCGGGTGGCGGTGCTGGCGAACCCGGCTCTGGGCGCGGTGGCGGGGGGAAATCTGGCGCTGCTGGTGTCGAGGTTATCCGCAGAGACGGCGGTGGAGGCGCGGCTGGCGGCGGCGCAGGTCATCGGCAGCCTGGCGCTGAAACCGGAGCGTCTGCGCGAGCTGGCACCGGTGGTGGCGCGGGCCGGGATGCTGGAGCGGCCGCTGCTTCTCAAGGCCTTTCGCTCCTGTGCGGACGAGGCGGTGGGGATGCAGCTGCTGGACGGGCTGGAGTCAGGTGGCGGGCTGTCGGCGGTGCCGGAGCAGGCGCTGCAGGAGGCGCTGGCGGCTTTCCCGGACAGCGTGAAGGCACGGGCGAAGGCCGCGCGGGCCAAGGCGGCGCCGGATCGCGAAGCGCAGGAGAGGCACTTGGCGGAGCTGGAGAAATCCCTGCCGGCGGGGGACGTGACGCGGGGCTCGGTCGTCTTTCACAGTGCGAAGACATCGTGCCTGCTCTGCCACAAGATCGGCTACAAGGGTGGCACGCTGGGCCCGGACCTGACGCGGGTGGGCGCGGTGCGCACGCGGCGGGACCTGCTGGAGGGCGTGCTGTACCCGAGCGCCAGCTTTGTCCGCAGTTACGAGCCGGTGGAGGTGGCGGACCGCGCCGGGGCGAGGACGCTGGGGGTCATCCGCAATCAGAATGCGGAGTCGCTGACGCTCGGTACCGGTGCGCTCACGCTCGAGGTGAAGATCCCCATTGCGGACGTGGCGTCGATTTCCCCGGGCCAGACGAGTCTGATGCCGGGTGCCTTCGAACAGTTGCTGAAACCGGAGGAAATCGCGGACCTCATTTCGTATCTCCAGTCACTGAAATGAAACCCAGACTCCACACCCGCCGGGAAATCCTGGCTGCCCTGCCCGCCGGTCTCGCCCTGGCAGTGACGGGACACTCTGCGCCCCGGCAGGACGTGATCCGGGACGAAAATGCGAAGCCGGGCACGCGGGACTGGATGCTGAAAAATCCACGGATCGACCCCGCCACGAAATACCGCTGCCCGTGGGTGGAGGGCTACTGCTCGCAGGCCAGCGTTGAGGCGGGGCAGACGATTCAGTTTCACGTCAGCACGAACCCGGTGTCGAAGTTCGGGATCGAGATTTACCGGCTCGGCTGGTATGGCGGGGACGGCGGGCGGCTGATGGCGACGCTGGGGCCGTTTGACGGGGTGGTGCAGCCGGATCCGCCGGTGGGGGAAAAGCGGGTGCGGAATTGCGCGTGGGCTGTCTCGGCCGAGTGGCGGGTGCCGGCTGAGGCGGTGAGCGGGGTGTATCTCGGCAAACTCACGGCGGAAAGGGAGGGCGTGCAGAGTTATGTCATCTTCATCGTGCGGGACAGGAGGAAGGCTGACTTTATTTTCCAGTGCAGTGACCACACATGGCAGGCCTACAACCGGTGGCCGGACCACTACGCCCTCTACGACGACGGAAAGAACGAGTGGTACTGGTACTGGGGCGGGGGCGTGCAGGTCAGCTTCAACCGGCCCTACGGCAAGTATTGCCAGATACTCGACCAGCCGCTCTCCACGGG
This sequence comes from bacterium, assembly GCA_031411255.1. Classification (GTDB taxonomy): domain Bacteria; phylum Verrucomicrobiota; class Verrucomicrobiia; order Verrucomicrobiales; family V1-33; genus JANOAS01. The sequence goes on along the minus strand of JANOAS010000024.1, from coordinate 22,015 downwards.
CTCCGGCGAGTTTCTCCTGTGGGAGTTTCCCTTCGCCTTCTGGCTGGAGAAGGAGGGGTTTGACGTGACCTACATTTCCAATACCGACACGCACCGCGACGGCCCCGGGCTGCTGCGGGCGAAGGGGTTTCTGAGCATCGGCCACGATGAATACTGGACGCGGCAGATGTATGACAATGTGAAGGCAGCCATCGACGGCGGGATGAGCGCGGGCTTTTTCTCCGGCAACGCGGTGTGCGGGCGTGTGGCCTGGGACGAGCGGCTGCGGGCGTTCGAGCGGGTGGGTGTCTTCGGTCCGCCGCACGGGACGTTTGAGTTTGCGTCCATGTCATCGCTGGCGCACGAGCGCCCGTATGCGAACGAACTCATGGGCGCACACAGCACGGGCCCGGTGACGGGCGGGGCGGACTGGGTCTGCGAAAAGCCGGAGCACTGGGTTTTCGCCGGGACGGGCATGAAGAAGGGGGAGGGCATCCCCGGGCTGGTCGGCTGGGAGTGGCATGGCGACCCGGCGCCCATCCCAGGCCTGGAGGTGGTGGCCACCGCGCCCACGCAGAGCGCCCCAGGCCAGCCCAACGGCGGCGTTTTCACCGCCACCGTCCATCCCGGGCCAAAGGGGAACATCGTCTTCAACGCCGCCACCTGCTGGTGGGCCGACGCCCTCTCCGCCCCGCCCGGCTACGTCCGCCCGTCCGTCTACACCAGCCCGCAGGGCCCGGACGCGCGGGCGCAGCGGATCACGCGAAACGTGCTGGAGCGGATGCGGCGGTCCGGGCTCTGAAGCGGCGCTTGCGGTGAAGTGGCTGGCGGGGGCTATGGAGCGACGGAGGCGCGGTGGGCGGCGGCCTGGTCGTGGATAGCCTGGCGGCGGTCGGGATCGAGCCGGGCGAGGTTGCGCACTTGCATGCCCATGCGGGGGTTTTTCCGGAGGTGGGGCTCGTGCTGGAGGAGGAAGTCCCAGTAGAGGGTGGTGAAGGGGCAGGCGGTGGGCCCGGTGGCCTCGGCGGGGTCGAAGGGGCAGCCGGTGCAGTAGTTTGACATGCGCTGGATGTACTTGCCAGTGGCGACGTAGGGCTTGCTGGCCATGAGGCCGCCGTCGGCGTGCTGGGACATGCCGAGGGTGTTGGGCAGCTCGACCCACTCGACGGCATCCACGTAGACGGCGAGGTACCACTCATGGATTTCCCGGGGGCGGACGCCGAGCATGAGGGAGTAGAGGCCGGTGATCATGAGGCGCTGGATGTGGTGGGCGTAGCCGAGGCGGAGGGTCTGGCCGAGGGTGTCGCGCAGGCAGGCCATCTCGGTGCGGCCGGTCCAGTAAAAGGGGGGCAGGGGCTGGTCTGCGCCGAGGGCATTGAGGTCTGCGTAGCCGGGCATCTCCCGCCAGTAGATGCCGCGGACGTACTCGCGCCAGCCGAGGATCTGGCGGATGAAGCCCTCGACGCCGGGGAGGGGAGCGAGGCCATCTGTCCACGCCTGCTCTGCGGCGGCGATGACGCGCCGGGGATCGAGGAGTTTGAGATTCATGGCGGCGCTGAGGCGGCTGTGGAAGAGCCAGGGCTCGGCAGTCCAGAGGGCGTCCTGCCAGTCGCCGAAATCCGGGAGGCGGTGGGCGATGAAGTCGTCCAGGGCCAGGGCGGCATCCGCCGCGGTGACGGGCCAGTCAAAGGCGGCGAGGTCGCCGGGGTGTGAGGCGAAGCGCTCGCTGACGAGTGCGATCACCTGGCGGGTGAGGGCATCCGGGGGAAATGACCGGGGCGGCAGGTGGAGGTGCGGGCCTTCCTTGCCAAAGCTTTTGCGGTTTTCGCTGTCGAAGTTCCACTCTCCGCCCTCGGGCTTGCCGGCGTTCATGAGGACGCCGTGGCGCTGCCTCATTTCCCGGTAGAAATACTCCAGGCGCAGCTGCTTGCGCCCGTCGGCGTGGGCGGCGAACTGGGCGCGTGAGCAGAGGAAGTGCCGGTCCTCGCGCAGGTCGAGCGGGAGGCTGAGGGCGGCGGCGGCGTCCTGGATTTCCTGGAGGACGCTCCACTCTCCGGGCTCCACGAGGATGAGGCCCCGGGGCCTGGCCTGCCGGGCGCACTCGTGGAGGGCGGCGGCGAGGGTTTCTGCGGAGCTGGGTTTGTCCGGACCGGTGGTGCCGCGCCAGGCGCCGGACTGGGGGCTGAGTTCGCGGTAAAAGACGCGCCAGCCGCGGGCCCGGAGTTCGTCCCGGAAATGGCGCATGGCGGAGAGGAAGACAGTGGTGCGGGGCTTGGTGCTCCAGACTTTGGTGCTCTCGCGGGCGACCTCGGCCATGCAGACGGCGTCGAGTGCGGGGTCGAAGCCGTCGAAGGCGGCGGAGGCGGGGTCGAGCTGGTCGCCGAGGATGAGGATGAGGTGGCGCATGGGATTAGCGGGGTGGGGAGGATTTGCGGAGGCGGCAGCGGTCGCTGCAGAATTTCACTTCGGCCCAGACGCGCTCCCACTTTTTCCGCCAGGTGAAGGGCCGGCCGCAGGTGGCGCAGTTCTTTTCGGGCAGGTGCTGCTTTTTTACGCCTTTCATGAGGCGGCCTCCGGTGTTTCGCCGGGGGCGGTCGGCGGGGTGTCACCCAGGCGGCGGAGTGAGTCGAGGTAGGCGTTCTTCGGCGCGGGGCGGACGGGAGTGGGTGCGGTGTCGAGCATGGTGCGGACGCGCTGGCCGCTGCCGGCGATGAGTTCGCTGATGAGGGGGGCTTCGGGGAGGTTCTTCCAGTATTTCTTCGGCATCTCTGACTGCATGGCTTTTACCTTGAGGCGGGCTGGATTAAAGATGCTGCGGTAGTAGGTGCGCCAGAGGTCGTCGAGGGCGTCCCCGTCCGGGGCGGCGCTGCGGGGGACGCCGGGGGTGAAGTGGAGGGTGTGCCCGTCCCAGTGGGCGCACTGGTGCGGGGTGAGGATGGACCAGTCCATGCCGGCGAAGCGTTTTTCAAAGAAGGGGGCGGCAAGGGGGAGGATGCGGTGCTCGGGCTCGAACCAGGCGGCGAACTGCTCGCGGCCGGTGGCCTCGTCCGTGCCCATGAGGCGGAAGCGGACGAAGGCGTGCATCTTGTGGATGTCGCGGCTGATGGCGCGGCACCAGTCGTGGACGAGGCGCACGTCCCGGTCTGTGGGCAGGGAAAGGAGGTGGGGCTGACCGCCGCGGGTGAGGCGCCAGAGGAGGCGGTAGAGGACGGCCCAGCGCAGGGGGGCGGTGTGGGCGGCGGCAGTGCGGGCGAGGTCGAGAAATGCGGTGGGCACTCTGGGTGCAGGGCCGCCGGGGGCGGGGGCGGGGGCGTCCGGCGTGGAAAAAAGGGAGCCGTGGGCGTCATCCGTCCACAGGATTTCCTCCGGCGGCACGGCCTGGGCGAGCAGCTGGCGGGCGTGGTCGCGCCAGGAGGTGAAATCCGGAGTGATGGTGACCGTGCGCATGCGGTGGCGGGACTACAGCTCGCCGGAGCGAACGGAGAGGAGGTCACCCGGAGTGGAGGCGGGCGGGCCGAAGTCCAGCTCCAGCTGGCGGGGAGGCGGGAGAAAGCGGGAACGCAGTGAGTCACTGTCCAGGCCGAGGCGGGCGGGTGAATGGTCGGCGGCGATGATGAAGGGCATGACTTTTTTCATGGGCAGGCGCAGGAGCACGAGGTCTGCGAGGCGGAGCCGCGTGTGGCGCCGGGCGCTGAGGATGCGGTCGACATTCCGCACGCCGAGGCCGGGGACGCGCAGGAGCGTCTCGCGCGGGACTTTGTTGACGTCGGCTGGAAAGGTGGCGCGGTTCCGCAGGGCCCAGGCGAGCTTCGGGTCGAGGTCCAGGTCGAGGTTCGGCTCGGCCCCGGTGGTGAGTTCCCCGACCTTGAAGTCATAGAACCGCAGGAGCCAGTCTGCCTGGTAGAGCCGGTGTTCGCGCACGAGGGGCGGGGGCTTGAGCGGCAGGAGCTTTGAGGGATCCGGGATGGGGCTGAAACCGGAATAGTAGACCCGGCGCAGGTGGAAGCCGGTGTAAAGATGGTCCGCCCGGTGAAGGATGGTGGCATCCGTGGAGGCATCCGCCCCGACGAGCATCTGGGTGCTCTGCCCGGTGGCAAAGGGGGGAGGCTTGGGGGCTCCGGGTTTGGGCTTTTCCGCACGCCGCTCGTCTATTTTTTCCCGGATGTGGCCCATGGCCGCCTGGGTGCGGGTGAGGTTTTTCTCCGGGGCCAGGGTGTCGAGGCTTTCCTGGCTGGGCAGCTCGATATTGATGCTGATGCGGTCTGCGAAGCGCCCGGCCAGCTCGATGAGGGCGGGGGAGGCCTCGGGGATGGTCTTCAGGTGGATGTAGCCGCGGAAGTGGAAGTCCTCGCGCAGCTTCCGCGCCACGGAAATGACCAGCTCCATCGTGTGGTCTGCGCTCTGGATGATGCCGCTGCTGAGGAAGAGGCCTTCGATGTAGTTGCGCTTGTAGAAGTCGAGGGTGAGGGAAACGACCTCGTCCGGGGTGAACCGGGCGCGCTGGACGTTGCTGGAGCGGCGGTTGATGCAGTAGTGGCAGTCGTAGAGGCAGGCGTTGGTCAGGAGGACCTTCAGCAGGGAGATGCAGCGCCCGTCCGGCGCGTAGGAATGACAGATGCCCGCCCCGCCAGTGGAGCCCACGCCGGTGCTGCCGGCGGAGTTTTTCCTCGCCGCGCCGCTGCTGGCGCACGAGGCATCGTACTTCGCGGCATCGGCGAGGATCTGGAGTTTGCGGGTGAGTTCCATCGGGGGGCGCCTGTTTTACGTCTGCGGCAGGTGGATGGATGCGGGGGGCAGGTGCGGGGGTGCCGGGTGGGGCGCGTGCCTGGAGGTGCGGAGATGCGTGGTGGACTACGCAGCCTTCCCTTGCTGGTCGCGGAGCGCATTTGAAGTGCACCACCGCGCCGCCAAATCAGCCCATGCTGCCGCTTCTGACTGTGATAATGACGAGCAGAACCGCCACCGCGAATACCAGCAGCACCAAGGCGGAGGCAATGACGGCAATCTTGGCCCCTGTCTTCTTCCATCTTGGGATGCCAAAAAACAGGCCTGCCAGTGCGGCGGCAAACAGGCCCCCGACAATGAGGGTGAAAAGCGGGATGCCAAAGAGCCGGAGGGTTTCGTGGTCGTAGGTGATCATAGTTCTGTGGTGGTGGTTTCAGGGATGTGCCAGGGCGCTTCCCACGGCCCGGACTCGGGCGTCCCCTTCGCCCCGCGTGGGGCACAGCCATCCGCCTTCGTCGTGTTCGTTCCATGCGTAGATGATGACTGCTTGCGCTTCCGCATGGGTTGGGTGGTTGCGCGTCCACTCCACGGCTTTCCTGACGTGAGCGCCAATTTCTGCAGGTTTTGCTTGTTGGTAGAACCTTTGAATATCGGCGCCCCACCCCTCGTTTTGCTCCCAGAAGACGGGGTGCTCGATGCGCGGCCGACGATCCCAGCCCGTCATCGCCAGTGGAACGACTTTCGCCCCAGTGTCCACGCTGCGCTTCCAGAAATCTTCGACATAGTCCGTCAAGTTCGCGAAGGGAGCATCCTTGCCACCAGCCTGCACCGCGTAGGCGCTGATGGCGTCGCAGCCGCTGGCGTTTGCAAACGACCTGGCCTTGTCGGGCCAGGGGATCATCGCCACACAATACGGTTCCGGCAGCCCTCGAGCGCGGGCGGCGGCGCGGAGCGCCTCGACCGCCTTGCGAAAACCACCGCTTTTCGCCCATGCGGCCTCGCTGGCTTCCAAGTCCGGGTTCAAGATGTAGAAGAGCGGACGCCCTTTGAGGACCGTTTGGTAGTTCGGCTGCCCCATGAGGTCTCCAAATCGGGCCGCTTCGGACTCGAGGTTGTCCGGCCTCCAATGGGTCGCGTCGCCAATCATGCAAAAACGCACCGCGTCGCGGGCTGGGTTTGCCAGATAACGCTTCAGCGTGCGGCTCATCGGGCTTTTTTCCCCGTAGGCGCAGAAAGCCCAGTAGTCGAGCCCCGCAGCCTGGGCATAGGCAATCTCGCGGGACATGACCCCGTCGCTGTCTCCGTCGATCTTCACCGCACCATCCGGGGCCACCTCGGCAAAGAACGGAAGCCGCCACTGCCATTGTTTCGGCGAAAGACTCTTCTGCACCGCACGACCGATCTCGCTCGCATCGCCATGCCAGGCATCCCAGCGGATGGCACCCACCGCCACGTCACGCCGGGTCGCCCGATCAGATGCAGGGCTGGATGGCACCGCAACGAGTATGGCCGCTAGCAGAGCCAGGATGGATCGGGCTTTTGTTCGGGAGCGGTAGTTAATTCGCCTGCCAGCCCCGGAGCTGTCCCGTATATCCCGCTGGCGGGCGGAGTATTTCAGGGGGCTGGGTTGATGGGCAGGCATGTGAGGGTGAATGGATATGATGGGGGCGTCGGCGAGTATATCCAGGGGGGCACAAAAGCAAGACCTTTGGCGGGGTTTGAGATGGGTGGTCCGGAGACGTGGCGGGTTTGGCTGTTGCGTTCGTTCCTCCAGCCGCCGAAGTGCCCCGAGCCACCTTGGCCCAAGTCCCAGCACGCGTGGGGGCTGCCCTGAAAAATGTCCGCCGCCCTTGCTCCTCCTTTCCGGTTGGACAAATCACTGGCGGTGTCCTGCACTTACGGGCTGGTAGCAGGCTGGGTGAAGCCGGTAGTGGTTCAGGGGAGGCTGAGGGCCGTGCTCGTCTCCACGGGATAAGTCAGCCCGGGTCTGGCGGAACGTCTCGCCCGCCCTCATCGAGCCGCGCGTCCCGCCCAGCTCTGTCCGGGCTCCGTGCGAATTGTTCAACAGGCCCTGGCTGTGGGGGCTTGATCAACGCCAACCCAAGTTTTTAGTGCCCTCATGCTTTTGCCTTGGCGGGCAGTGAGAATCGGAATGTCGAGCCAGCACCCTCTTTGCTCTCTACCGAGACGCTCCCACCGTGAGCTTCAATAACCGTTTTGACAATGGCGAGACCCAGGCCCAGGCCTCCCGCGTCTCCGGGATCTGCCTCGCCTTTATCGAAGACTTTATCGAGAAAATCATCTGGAATGCCCGCTCCATTGTCGCTGACCCAGCATTCGATGGCTCCATTCGCCACCAGTTCCCGGGCACCGACGACAATCTCTCCGCTCGGACAGTATTTGATCGCGTTGGTGATCAGGTTTTGAAGGACCCTCCGCAACAGGCCGGCATCCGCATACACGAACATGCCGTCCGGCACGTGGTTGATGAGCCGGGTGCCGCCGGAGTCAGCCACGTGGTTGAGATCGTAAATGAGGGTCGCAACGAAAGGCCACAGATCAAACTCCCGCCGCACCAGTTTCATCCCGCCTTCAGTATCGAAATTGGTGGGTTCCTCGAGCACCTGGTTGACGAGCTGCTCCAGTTGCTTCACGCCACGACGCAACACACTGAGCATCTGGGCGGATTCTGCGCCGATTCCCTTTGCTGCGAATGTGGAATGCAATACCTTTTCAGCCAGTGCAATGGCACTCAATGGGGTCCGGAGGTCATGCGCTACAAAGGCGAGATAGTCATCGCGGCGCCTTTGTACTTCCAGTGCACGCTCTGTGGCATACGTCTGCACGGCCAGACCGATCGACTGGTCGAAGACCCGGTTGATGATGTGGAGCGTCGGGCCTTGGAGGTTCACCGAATGGTCGTCGGCCAGACAGTGGATGCAGCCGCGCAGCAGGTTGTATTCTGCGACCACCTCTTCGATGTCAAATCCGTCCTTCAGACGCTGTCTCCCATGGGCTGGAGGGGTGCCATCGGCCAGCGCCTCCGGAATGGTCTGGTCAGACTCCGCTTCGAGGGCTTGAGCCAGTTCGTCCAGCAGTCCCGGGATGTGATCGTTGAGCGTCGCGACGTCCAGCGTGCGGGCAGAAGGCAGTTCCCGCACTTGTTCCCGCCACCGCGCCAGAATCGCGCCGCGTTCGTGCCCGATCAGGGCGGCCAACTTGCTCGGTTCAGTCATATAATTAGGTTCTTCGGCTTAACGCCTGGTGCGTATACAATCCAGGGGGCTAACGTTGATCCGGGGGGGCACAAAAGCAAGACCTTTGGCGGGGTTTGGGATTGGTCGTCCGGAGAAGTGGCGGGTTTGGCTGTTGCGTTCGTTCCTCCAGGCGCTGCCGGGGCTTGGAGGACAAAACCGCCCTGCCGTTATCCCCAGGGTCGGGCCGGGAGCGCTGGGGGAAGGGTGGGATGGGAGGAAATGGGCAAAACACGCTGCACTTCCAATGCATACCTGGCAATGAAAATGCGGCGGTTTCAAATATCCGCTGCGGCGCTCTGGTTCCGCTTGGTCCGGGTGCGCTGGAGCGTAAGCAAGAAAGCGGTGCCCGCGCCAAATAGACCAACGCAGCCGGGTTCTGGTACCTGTATGGTGGTCCCGAGGATAATCCCCCCGCCGATGGCGGTGGCACCCGAACTGGCAACCAGCCCAGATTGCAGGTTGGTTAACGTCACCCAACCATATAGATCTTCACTCGTAGGTGTTGAAGGTGTCAATGTCCGGTCGTCCCAGTAGGCAATCGTCAGGCTGCTGTTCAACGGAATCGACAGCTGCCAGTTTGATGGTGCTGCATTGGAAAACAAGCCGGGATTGTTCAACACATAATTGGCTCCGAATAGCGCTCCCAGAGGCGCTTGATAAAGCCTAAACTCCTCGGCAGTAGAGTAAATATTCGAGAAGGAATTAAAACCAAAAGTGCCGCTGCCAAGATCGTTAAAAGTAATCATGAGCGCACCTTGCCCGGTTGGGATCGATTGGGAAAGTGATAATTGGTAATCGCCGAATGGGGTGGGCGAAGTCAAGATGGCATCAGTACTAATAACGGCGGCTGGAGCGGAGCTAAGAGTTAAAATCAAGAAAAAGGAGATTGCTGTCATATTTCGGATCCAAGGTTGCTGAGGTGAGTTGGTAGCCGCCACCGAGGCTGGTCATGAGTTGATTAATAAATGCTTCTGGCGCAACGCCGGTAGGCGCGGACCAGGAGGCAGCAGCAGGGCCGAGGGCAGCCTACTTTACCACAAGCCGCAGGAAGCGCCTGGGAACGTCGCGGGGCACGGTGGCAGTGACCCGGCCGCCCGGGCCGGGGGCGGGCTGGGTGACGCCGGTGGTGGTCCAGGGGAGGCTGAGGTCGGTGGTGGTCTCGACGCGATAGGTCACGCCGGGTCTGGCGGCGAGGAAATGGAGGGACATTTTATCAGCCCCGACGACTGGGACCGGGAGGCGACTGCGCAGGCCGGCACCGGGGGCCACGTCCAGCGCCCAGGCCAGGCGCAGGTTGAGCCCGTCGCCGTCCGGGTCGGCGGCCAGGCTGGTGGCAAAGGAAATGCCGTATCCCTGGAGCCAAGCTCCGGCGGGGTAGGTGGTTTCGTTGATGGCCACGGCGGGGTAGCCCAGCCAGGTCGGGGAGGTGAAACCAGTTTTACTGCTGAGGTGGTAGATGGTGAAGCCCGGGGCGCCATTAGTAAACGTGTCGATTCCGGGAGAGGCGGGAGCATTGCCAAGGAAGACCCCACTGGTCAGGCTGGTGCAGTTGTAAAAGGCAGCATCGCCAATGCTGGTGAGCGAGGCTGGGAGCGCCACACCGGTCAGGCTGGTGCAATCTGAGAACGCCCACTTCCCGATGCTGGTGAGGGAGGCTGGGAGCGAAACGCCGGTCAGGCCGGTGCAGCGGAAGAACGTTTCCTCGCCGAGGCTGGTGAGGGAGGTTGGGAGCACCACCCTGGTCAGACCGGTGCAGCCGTAGAACGTGGAACTCCCGAGGCTGGTGAGGGAGGGCGGGAAGGACACGCTGCCCAAGCCGGTGCAGCCCACGAAAGTGTGGCTGCCGGCGTCGAAGCTGGTGAGTGAGGCGGGGATCGAGAGGCAGGGCAGGCTGGAGCAATAGCCGAATGCGCCCGTGCCGAGGCTGGTGAGGGAAGCGGGGAGGGACAGGCTGGCCAGGCCGGTGCAACCGTAAAACGCGTATCTGCTGATGCCGGTGAGAGAGGCGGGGAAAGACACACTGGTCAGGCCGGTGCAGTCGCCGAAGGCCGAGGTCCCGATGGTGGTGACGCCCTCTGACACGGTGTAGTGACCAGCCACGCCCGGGGGAAAGGCAACGAGTGTGGCATGGGATGGCGTGAAAAGGACTCCCGCCTGGCTGGCGAAGTTTTGGCTTCCACTGGCCACCTGAAAGGCACGCAGACTGAAGCAATGCTGGAAGGCGAAATCTCCAATGGTGGCAAGGGAGGCGGGGAGCAACAGGCTGCCCAGGCTGGAGCAGTCGGACAGCGCGTAACTGCCGATGCTGGTGAGGGAGGCCGGCAGGGTCAGGCTGGCCAGGCGGGTACAACTGCGAAAGACGTAATCACCCAGGCTGGTGAGGCTGGCGGGAAGGGTGATGCTGGTCAGGCCGGTGCACCCTGCGAACGCATAGTTGCCGATGCTGGAGAGGCTGGAGGGAAGGGACAGGCTGGTCAGGCTGGTGCAGCCTTCGAAGGTGTTGCGACCGATGCTGGTGAGCGAAGGTGGCAGGGACACGCTGGTCAGGTCAGTGCAGCGGGAAAACACAAAATCGCCTATGCGGGTGAGAGAGGCCGGGAAGGCCACACTGGCGAGGCTTGCGCAGTTGGCGAAAGCGCTGTCGCCAAGGGTGGTGAGACTTGCCGGAAGGGACACGCTGGTCAGGCTGATGCAGCCCGAGAAAGCAGCCTCGCCAATCTCAGTGACCGAGCTGGGAAGGGTGATGCTCTCCAGGTGTAGGCAGGCCAAAAATGCATAGGTCTCAATTTTGACAACGGGCTTGCCTTCGATCCCGGCGGGAACAACTACATCCCCGATGGCGGACGTGGGGTAGTGTGTGATGGTGACGGTGGAGCCGCCGACGACCTCGTAGGTGAAGAGGCCGAACTGGGCAGCCCTAAGCGGGGCGGGAGCCAGGCAGAGGCAGGCGAGGGCGAAACCCAGGGCGAGGAGGCGGGAAAAGGCGCACAGGTGCGTTTTCATGGTTGGCGGGAGCGGGGGGCGACCAGGATGCGTTTTAAGCGAAATTCTCGTGGAAGGGAAGAATTATTTTTCCCAAAGGCCTGCGGGTGAACTGGTGGACTGGCTGCGGGGAGGGGGCTTCGTGGCTGAGCACTGGCTGTACGGAGGGGAGGTTGCGGTGCGTTCAGGGCTGCCGGCTCTGGGGGTGGGGGGAAAGCGCTGGTCGCGGGGGGCGGGTCTCCCCAAACTGGGGGACTGGACAGGACTGGGCTGGGCTGGGGCGCGGATTCCCTGAGGCGTGGATGTTGGACAGCCCGCTGAACACGACCACCCAGCTCGAGGTCCTCCACAGGCGGGTGGGGACTGGATCGATGCCCTTCGTTTCGGGGGCCTGAACCGCGATGCGGTTCCCAGGTTTCCGCCGGCTTCCCAGGGTAGCCTTCGTGACCTCAGGCAACCCTGGGCCTGGAGGACGCAACACCTGTGGCGTTGAAAATCGGAACCTGAGGCAGCGTGTGTCCCCGGCGGTTTACCCATTGGATCTTGGGATTGGCACCATGCCATCCGCGCAGGCCAGGGGTGGAGCGGTGGTGTTTTGAGTCCGCCATGGACTCCCCGCCTAAAGGCGACCGAAGTCGTTGACCACAGGTTTCGCAGAGAGCACGGGTGGGGGCTCTCCGGGGTCCCAGCTGCCGCCTGCCGGTGGCCCTGCGGGCGGGTCGCGTGCCCCAGCCGCGCCGCCCGGATACGGAACTGAACCGTCGGGATGGAGAACTGAACCGCTGGGATGCGGAACTGATGTCCCGTAGCGACAATCGAGTCCGGCCCCGTGCCTCTGCGCGCGCCCAGAGTTTCGAAACCAGCCCGGTCGCGCAGCCAGCTCAGGGAGTCCAAGTGACGGGGCGTAGTGTGTCACTACGCGACACCCACACTGGTCGGTCGTTACCGTGGACTGAAGTCCACGACTAATTTCGGAGACCGCTCTGCGGTCAAAAGGCCGACACCGAGCGGAATTTGGCGAGCAAGCGCGATGGCCGATCCATAATTTTCACGCGTAAGCCCTGGCAAATGCCGTCAAAGCTGCGTTTCGCGCTTGCCACGGCGGCGGTCTTCTTCGTATGATCCCGCCATGACGCCAGCAGACCCGGTTGAGACCCCCGATCCTCCAGAGCCCTCCGGGCCCCGAGTCAGCGTGATGATGACTCCTGCGGGCATCATTGGCGGCGGCATTGTCTGTGCCGTGGTGCTGGCGGTGGGGGTGCTGATGCCCCCTTTCATGGCCCGCCCCGCACCAATGGGGGTGATTACCATGCACAGCGGGAAGGCGAGGGGGGTGTACCAAGGGCTCGTCCTTTACGCCTCGGACCACGGGGGAAGGCTCCCGATGAGGCTCGAAGAGCTGATCCCGGACTGGGTTGGAAACGACCGGAGGGTCCTCGAAGGGCCGCCTCCGGCACGGGACCCGGAGTTTTTCCGGCTCGCGTGCCCCGGGGGCGATTTCGACTCGATGGCCGCCGGGGAGCCCGTCATCGTCAGCAAACCATTTCAAAACGGACGCTGGCTCGTGGTCCATGCCGACGGTTCGATCACAGTGGAGAAGCCGGCCGTTTCCAAGTGACGCGGCGCCCCGCGGCCGCTCGTGGTGGCAGGAGTTCCACGGCGGTCAGCGCGAGATTCCATCAATGATCATCCTCAGCGGACTCAGCAGCGCCCCCGACACGCACACACCCAGTGCAACCAAAAGCGAGGTGACCAGCGTCCCGGCCACGATTACCACGAGCAGACTACGCACCCGCCACGCGGCGATGGCCGGCACGATGCCCAGGGCCGCAATCAGCAGCAGCACTGACCAATGATGCTCGACCAAGAGCCGTGCCGACACTGGAAGCACTGTGCCCGGATCAAGCATGTCGTTGTAGAGTTTGCCGAACTTTGGGGCACACCACACGGCCTGCGTGCAATAGGCCGCCGCGGCCAAGGGCATGAGAGCCACCGCAAACCGGAGCCCCTTCGCCATGTCTTTCACCATTTCGTGGTCGGAAACTGCCGGCGGCAGTGTGTTGTCGTTTTCCATGTGTCCGATGGTGTCTGGAAATGGCCGGACGGTCAAGCTCTGGTGGTGTCGCGGGGAGGCAGCGCGGCGGAGCGGGGAAGGCCAACCGCGAATCAACGCGAATAGAAGCGAGTGGAGGAGAAAAAAATGTGGCAGCGACGGGACTTTTTCTGTCACACTTGGCGCGCAGGGTTCGACAATGAGGTGAGCATGTCATTTTTCCCACGCCGCCAGTCTGCCGCCCCGCCCGTCGCTGTGATGACGGACGGGGAGCTTGTGGCTGCGGCGCGGGGTGGGAGGAAGGAGGCGTTTGTGGAGATCGTGTCGAGGTTCCAGCCGGTGGTGTGCGCGGTGGCCTACCAGCGGACGGGCAGCCTGCAGGCGGGGGAGGATGTGGCGCAGGAGACCTTCGTGACGGCGTGGCGGAAGCTGGGGGACCTGCGGGAGCCGGAAAAGCTGCGGGCGTGGCTGCTGCAGATGGCGCGGGGGCTGGCGGTGGATCACGTGAGGCGGGACAAGGCATCGCGCCGGGAGCCGCTGGGGGAAAGGGATGATGTGGCGGCGGAAGGGGACGCTCCGGACGAGGCGGCGGTGGCGCGGGAGGAGGAGGCGCTGGTGTGGGCGGCGCTGGAGGCGCTGCCGGAAAATTTCCGCCTGCCGCTCATCCTGCACTACCGGGAGGGACAGGGCACGGCGGAAATAGCGGCGGCGCTGGAGCTGAGTGAGGAGGCGGTGAGGCAGCGGCTCTCGCGCGGGCGGGAGGAACTGCGGGAGCGTCTCTCCGGCGTGGTGGAGGGCGTGCTGCGGCGGCGGGGATCGCGGGCGGTCTTTGTCATGACGGTGGCGGCGGCCATCGGTGCGCTGACGGCTCCGGCGGTGCTGGCGGCGGGGGCATTTTCTGCTGGTGTCGCGTCGGCTGGCGCGGCGGTTACTTCCACAAAAACATCAACCTCATTTTTCGGAGCCATGACAGCATCCAAATCCACCCTTGGCGCGGCGGCGGCCTGCGCCCTTGTCTCACTGCCGCTGGGCTACGACGCCGGCGGGCGCTGGTGTCTACCGCGCCAGCCCATCCAGTGGTCTGTGAAACACGCGCCGCCCGCCCGGCCGGAGCCGCCCCTGCCCAAGGGCGATCTGGCCGCCAGTGCGGTCTACAAGGAATGGAAGGCACTGCACGAGACGCACGGCTCCACCGTGGAGGCCATGCCGCTGCTCTACGGGGCCATCAAGGACGTGAAGGACGACTTCCGCCGCCGGGCCTTTCGCGCGGCGCTCATCGCCGAATGGGTGGGACTCGATCCGGCGGGGGCGCTCGCCTTTTTCCGCAAGGACAAATCCGCAGGCGACCGCATCACCCTGGTGCTGGAGGAGTGGGCGCGGCGGGACGCGCCGCTCGCCCTGGCCGGGCTCATGGCCTCCGGGCCGGGGTGGGAAAAGCACGCCGGTGCGCTGCTGGGGCACATCGTGCGGCACGCGCCCGAACTGCTGGCCACAGTGGCCGGCCACACGCCCAAGCCGGACTACTCGTACCAGTCCCCGGCGGTGGCGCAGGCGTTTGGCACGTGGGCGGAGCGGGATTTCGCGGCGGCGCGGGCGGCTGCGGAGTCAGTCGAGAGTCCGTGCCGCGGCCACATCCTGGGCGCCGTGGCTGCCGTCTGGGCGGGGCGCGATCCCGAGGGAGCCATCGCCTGGGCAAAAGCCCTGGAGCCCGCTGCGGACCGGGACCGCGCCCTCTCCGGCGCCCTGCTGAAATGGGCCGCCGCGGACCCCGCCCGCGCCCTGGAGCACCTGGACCTGGCCCCGCTGGACGGCGACCCGCGCTTCGGCAGTGACTCCGGCACGAGCGGACGGATGCTTTCCGAAGCGGCGACAGCCGATCTCTTTGGCACGCTGGAGTGGCTCTCCCGTCATCCGGAAAAAGCCGGCGGCCAGGAGCGCGTCACGTTTAACTCCCAGCTCGCCGTGCCCCTCATTGCGGACACACTTGGCACGCTGGAGCGGTTGCGCTCCCTGCCGCAGCCGCTCACGCAAAGTCTGCTTTCAAACTGCCTGCTCAACCAGGGCATCGCCGCGAAGGACAGCATTCGCGAATGGCTCGACCGCCAGCCGTCCGGTGACAAGTTCGCGGACGGGGTGCGCGATGCGCTGTTGAATTCCCTGGGCTACCAGCAGCCGCTGACCCTGGTATCCTGGGTGAAAGACATGCCGCCTGGCGAGCGCACGCCCGAGGCACTCGACCGCCTGGCCTCCCGCATGTTGAACGGCGGCCAGATCGACCGGCTGACCGACGAACTGCTCGCTGCCGCGCCGGACGACCTCCGCCCCTGGCTCATCACCAATGCCACCGCGGACCGCAACATCCCCGCCGAGCAAACGGGGCGCCTGCAGGGCCTGGTGTCCACCCTCCTGCCCGGGCAGCGGCGGCAGATCGACCACCGCCTGGCTGCCAGCATGGCCACCTACGATCCGCCGGGCGCCCTCGAGTGGGCGGCCAGGCAGGGGCTGGACGAGGAAACCGGTGACGATCCCATCCCGCAGGAGGGGTTCATCCCCGCGCGGACGAAGCTCATGCGGAGCTGGGCCGACGCCGACAGCGAGGGTGCCTCCGCCTGGCTGAGAAACCAGCCGCCTGGTGCCGCGCGCGACAGCGCCGTCTTTGGCCTGGTTGGCTCCGTCGCCGCTGACGACCCGCCCGCTGCGTGGGACTGGGCCCTCACCGCGACCGATCCGCACTGGCGCCTGCTTTCGCTCAAACGAGCCGCCGACGCCGCCCGCCAGCACGACCCGGCCCTCGTCGGCCAGTGGGTGGCCAGGAGCACCCTGACCACGGAGGAGAAACAAGCCATCCTGAACCCATGAACAGACGATCCCTCATCACCTGTCTCGCCGCCGTGCTGCTCGGACTCGGTCTTGGCTGGGGTGTGCGCCGGTGGCGGCTGGCTGCCGCAGCGGACCTCGCCTGGAAACAAGACGCCGCCGCGACCACGGCGCGCGCAGCAGCACAAGCCGCGCCGGCCCCCTGCGCCCCCGCCGTCAGGCCTGGCGATCCCGGCGCCCTGGAGCGTCATTTTTCCGCCAGTCCTGGCGCCACGCCGTGGCTGGAACTGGTGGCCCTGGCGGAGAGCACGCCCGTCACGGGCTTCCCCCGGCTGCTGGAGAGCTGCGCGGGCAACTCAACCGCGTGGCGCATGGTCGCCGCGAGCTGGGCCGCACGGGATCCCCAGGGCATGATGTCCGCCCTGGCGGCCAATCCACCGGGCGAGGCGGGGAAGGTCTTCGGCCTTTACGCAAACGCGCTCGCTGAAGTCCTCTTCGGCGCATGGATGAAGACCGACCGCGCCGCTGCCATCGCCGCCGCGCGCAGCTTGGGCGGAGTCCCGCGCTGGCAGGACCAGCGCATGAGTCTTTCGAACGCCGTCTTAGAGGCCGACCCCGCCGCCGGTCTTGCCCTGATGAAAACCTGGTCCATCAGCACCTACGGGCCCAGCCTTACCCCGGTGAAAAAGTGGTTCGAGCGCGACCCTGCAGGCGCCGTCCAGGCCGCCAGTGAGGCGTCTGGCCTCTACGCGGGCCGCTACCTGCTGGCGGAGCTGGGCAAACTCTGGGGGGCGAAGGACCCGAAGGCCGCCTTCGCCGCCGGGGCTGCCATGAACCCCGCCGGGCGGAAGGAATACGACTCCGCAGTGGCCGCCGCCTGGGGCGAGCAGAACCCGAAGGAAGCCGCCGCCGCCATCGAGGCCGTGGCTGACCCCGCACGGCGCTTCACCCTGGGCAGCGCCCTCGTCGGCGCCTGGGCAAAGAAGGACCCGCAGGCCGCGCTGGATTGGGCGGTGCGAAAATTCCAAGGCGTCGCGCGCAGCCAGGCCATCGCCAGCGTGGTGGGCGGCCTCTTTGCCACTGACGCCGCCGCTGCGAACGCCCTCTTGGCCGACCTCCAGCCCGTCACCCGCGCGGCCGCCGTCGAGCGGCTGGTCGAGGAGCGGACAAACAAGGGCGATGGTGCCGCCACCCTCCTGCCGTGGATTTTTTCCCTGCCTGACGAGGCCTCCCAGGGCCGCGCTCTCGACCTGGCCGCGTGGCGGTTCGGCGCTGGGGATCCCGCCGCTGCCGCCCT
The DNA here is from genome assembly GCA_031411255.1 of bacterium. GTDB lineage: Bacteria > Verrucomicrobiota > Verrucomicrobiia > Verrucomicrobiales > V1-33 > JANOAS01. The sequence goes on along the minus strand of JANOAS010000024.1, from coordinate 4,905 downwards.
CATTCTTGAGCACTCGAACGCCCCTGCGCTTGTGAGCCACGGCGCCGCTCTGGTGCGCAATGTCGCATCCCAGCTCGCCCGCAACCAGCCGCAGGCCGCGCTCGAGTGGGCCATGAAACTCCCCGGCCGGCTGAAAAGCGACGCTGCCGACCAGGCCGCCTCCGTCTGGCTAGCCCAGCGCCCCGCCGCCGCCCGGGAGCACGCCCTGGCCATGCCCGCTGGTTCGGAGCGCGCCCAGTTCATCGAGTCACTCACGTACAGCCTGACTGGCAGCATGACGATGGGCCACGAACCCACCAGGCAGGCCGGGGAACTGACCAGCACATGGCTGCGGCAGCTCGCCACGCCCGAAGACCGCGCCGCCGCGCGTGCGGCGATTGACCGGACACCGGCTGGCGACGAAAAAGCCGCGGAACTCCTGCGCCACCAGTGGCGGGAGTCGCTGAAGTGAGGATGGTCATTGCATGAGGGGGTGAGTTGTTTTCGGGAAATCAGGCAAGGATGGCGCGGCCCCTAGCATCCAGCCACAGGCGCAGGCCGGTGAAGGCGGCGGCGAGGACGAGGAGGACCAGCGCGAAGGTGAGCAGGCGGCGGAGGGGTTTGGACAGGTGCCTAGGTGGCGGCATGCGTGGGGTGGCGTTTTTTTTTGCAGGCGGCGTGTCGGATTTCCTGAGTAGGGTGGTTCTTGATTGGTGAACGGGGTGAAGGATGCCCCGGCTGAAACAAAAAAAAACTCTGAATCAAGAAACTGGACTCATGAAAAAATCACACATTCTCGTTGTTGCGGCCACACTGGCTGCGGTCACTCTGCCTGCCGGTGCCGGGCTGAAGGTGCATGAGTGGGGCACCTTTACGGTGCTGGAGGGCTCTGACGGGGCGGCGCTGGAGTGGTATCTGCCGCAGGCATCCGAGCTGCCTGCTTTTGTGAAGGCTCCGGTGGGAACGACGTCGGCAGTCTCGGTGGCATCCAAAATCACGACGCCGCTGGCTCGTTTTGGCAGCCAGAGTGGGAAGGACATCGTGCGCATGGAAACGCCGGTGCTGTATTTCTACCCGGAGGCGGAAATGGACGTGACGGTGAGGGCATCGATGGCGCAGGGGCGGATCACGGAGGTCTTCCCCCCGGCGCTGCTGACGACGGATGGATCGACGACGTGGAAGGGGACGCTGTCGCGGCCGGACTCGGCGGAGCTGGCGCGGGTGCCGGGTGCGGAGGGCGCGCCGGGGCGGCACTACGGGGCGGCGCGGGCGGTGCCGGAGGCGTGGCTCTTCCGCGGGCAGCCGGTGAAGATGCAGGGGCCTGAAAGGGACGCAGCGAAGACGGTTGCGGTGGTGGAGCCGGTGGATCACTTTGTTTTTTACCGCGGGGCGGGAAACCGGAGGTGGGCGGAGCTGACAGCGGTGCAGGACGCCCAGCCGGACACTTACACGGTGATCAACAACCACGGGGACGCGATCCCCAGGGTGCTGGCGCTGCGGGTGAAGGACGGGCAGTGCTCGTGGACGATGATCGACCATCTGTCGCCGCCGAAGTTTGAGGAGGGCCGCTTTCTGAACCAGCAGAAGTTCACCTTTTCCCCGGCGGCGGGGCCGGCGGCGGAGGTGGCGGTGAGGCTGCGGGGGGTGATGGTGGAGACGCTGACGGCGGAGGGGCTGACCCCGGCGGAGGCGGCGGCGATGGTGGCGACGTGGGATGACCTGTGGTTCACTGAACCAGGGACGCGATTGCTGGCGGTGCTGCCGCAGTCACTGGCGGATGCGATGGTGCCGCTGAAAATCACTCCGGCTCCGAGTGAACTGGACCGTGTTTTCGTGGCGAGGGTGGAACTCGTTTCCCGCGACCAGGAGCAGGCGATGGCGGCGCTGCTGACGGAGCCTGCAGGCACGCAGGACAAGCCAGCGGCGAGCCGGAAGCTGGCGGAGCTGGGGCTGGGGAGGTTCGGCGCGGGGGCGCTGGAGCGGGCCTCGGTGCTGGTGAAGGAAGCGATGCACCTGCGGTTCGCGGAGCTGAGCCGGGCGGGGAAATAGGCAGCGGGAGTCCGGGCGAACCGACCGCCCGGAAGGAAGGCGGGTCCCCGCCGCCGGGAGCAATTCCCGGTGGCGGGGCGGGGGAATCCCGGCTATCAACTGGGCGTGATGACGACGCTGCGTTTGCTGATTTTCCCCCTGCTGCTGACGGCGCTGCCGGCCGGCGGGGAAGGGGCGCGCCCGGCGCCGCGGGTGTGGGATGATGTGAAGTTCATGGAGCCCTTCGGCCCGGCGATGACGGCGCTGGTGGCGGACGGAAAGGCGACTGCGGCGGTGGAGCTGCTGAAGCAGCTGGACCGGCCCGGTCATGCGCTGGAGCTGGGGGCGGGGCCGGCGGAGAAATTCACCGCTCCGCAGCTCTATGAGCGCTGTGTGGAGAGTGTGGGGGCGATCTGCACGCTGGACAAGACGGAGGAGGGCGGGTGGGAGCCGGGGCTGCCGGCCACGGCGTGGGTGCTTTTGGCGGACGGGGTGATGGTGACGGATGCGCACGTCTTCGACGATGTGGAGGACGAGACGAGGTTCGGCGTGCAGATGGTGGACGGGCGGACGCTGCCGGTGACGGAAATCCTGGCGGCGGATCTGGATTTCGATGTGGCCATCTTTCGCGTGGACGGGAAGGACCTGAAGCCGCTGCCGCTGGCGGCGGACGAGCCGGTGGGGGCGCCGGTGTGCGTGATCAGCCACCCGGACGGCGAGATGTTTTCCCTGACTCAGGGAAATGTGACCCGGTATGCCATCCACCGTGACTACGGAGCGCCGGTGGCGTGGATGAGTGTGGGGGCGGACTTTGCGAAAGGGTCGAGCGGCGGGCCGGTGTTGAACGAGCACGGGGCGGTGATCGGCATGGTGGCGAGCACGTCGACGATCTACTACGGGGAACGGGGCGAGCCGGATGACGACGTGCAGATGGTGGTGAAATACTGCGTGCCGGGGAAGAACATTCTGAGCCTGCTGAAGGGCGGGGAGCGCCCGCACCGGACGCGGGCGGAGGTGAAAAAGGCAATGAAGGACGTGGAGGAGGAGATGAAAAAGGCCCGGGAGGAGGAGGGGAAACCGGACAAGGGAGAGAAGGATGGCGGCAAGCCGGAGGAGCCGGGGGAGGCAAGCCGGTCGAAGCGGCTGGACCGTCGCCGGGCGGGAAAAAGGTGAGTGGTGACAGGAATGGCTGAGGCGGCGCGTAATGCCGGGTGCATGACTCGAATGAATGAACTGATGTGGAAACGGCTCCGGATTTCCCCCCTGCTGGCGGCGGGGGCGGCGCTGCTGCTGACCTCGTGTGGAACCACCCTGCGCAGGCTGCCGGAGGTGGCGCGGCTGGTGGGTCTGCAGCCTGGAGTGACGCAGGCGGAGTGCCTGGCCACGGCGGAGCGCTACCGGACGCACCGGTGGACGGCGACGGCGCGCAATGTGAAGCACGGAACGGACACGGCAGGCATCCGTGTGGACACGCCGGATGCGGGATTTGCCAATCCGGGATCGTTTCCCGGATGGTGGGTGACGAACGGGGTGAATGTGGGGCTGCCCTACCAGTGGGGTGGATTCAGCACGCCGGAGGAGTTCGACGCCGGGGTGAGCGCGGGCCTGGCGGCGGGGGACGTCTACACGCTGGAGAAGCGGGCGCGGTTGGACGATGCCGTGAGCCGCGAGGCGGTGGGGATTGACTGCTCGGGGTTCATCTCCCGGTGCTGGAATCTGCCCCAGGCTTACTCGACACGCGAACTGCCGAAGCTGTGCCGTGCGGTGGCTTGGGATGACCTGCAGCCGGGGAACATCCTGAACACGGCGAACGCTCACGTGCTCCTCTTTGCCGGATGGGAAGGGGCGGACCACAGCCGCCTGCTGGCCTACGAGACCGGGTGCCCGCCGACGTGGAAAATCTTTTGCCACACGATCTCCGTGCCCTGGCTGAAGGGGCTGGGGTATTCGCCCTGGCGCTACCGGAGGATGCAGCCGTGAGGGCGCCTGGCATGGGAAAAGCGGGGGCGCTGCTGCTGCTGCTGCTGGTCGCTTTTCTACTGGCCAACTGCGGGCGTGGCGGGGAGGCGGCGCACCGTGGCGCGACGGAGCGCAGCGGGGTGAAGAGTGTGGTCCACTGGTTTGATCCGGCGAAGCAGACGCTGCGCCTGGTCTGGCAGGTGGCGGACGGAAAGCCGCTGGGCACGCTGGAGGCCGCGCGGCAGGAGGTGGAAAGGACGGGCGGGAAGGTCGTCTTCGGCATGAATGCGGGCATCTATAATCCGGGGCAGATCCCCGCCGGCCTGCACGTGCAGGAGGGGCGCGAACTGCGTCCGCTGAACACGGCGGCGGGCGAGGGAAATTTCTACCTGAAGCCAAACGGCGTCTTCGCCCTTGTGGACGGGAAGGCGGTGGTCGCGGAGACCGGGGTGTGGCAGGGGCTGAAACTGAAGCCGGAACTGGCCACGCAGTCCGGTCCGCTCCTGCTGGACCATGGAAAGCTGCACCCGGCCTTCAAGGCGGGCTCTGAAAACAAACTGGTGCGCAACGGGGTGGGAGTGACAAAGGACGGCCGCGTGGTGCTCGCGATGTCGCTGGAACCGGTGAATTTATACGATTTCGCGCTGCTCTTCCGGGACAATCTGGGGTGCGAAAGCGCGCTCTATCTGGACGGCGTGATCTCCCAAGTGCTCGCCCCGGCCGAGGGCCGCAATCCGGAGGGCGGGGAGTTTGCCGGGATGCTCATGGTGCAGGAGAAGGCGGGGAGGTAGGGCTGGTGGGGGTGCGACCGCAAAATCATGTAACATCACGCGGCTTTTTGTGTTACAATGCCCCGCCAAAGCCCTGCCCAGCGCTCTCCCGCGCTGTGGGCCAGCGCCCGCAGTTTGAGGACGTGTCCGGCCATGGTAAATCCCCATG
>JANOAS010000023.1:0-6553 GCA_031411255.1 bacterium | reverse complement strand
CGCAGGATCACGAGTGGGAGTGGGGCCGGGAGCGGAAGAGGTCGGATCGGACTTGGCGTGTGTCGTGGTCATGCCCCTCCCCTACGCGGCGGGGCGGCGGCAGGCACGGGTTTCAAGACGGTGCTGGCGGTGACGCTTACGCTCCACCCATGCCGTACTGTCGACCGAATTCTCGATTTCCTCCGCTGTGGCCTCATTTTTGAGCACAATTTTGATTGCTGCCTGCCCGTGCTCACGGCGTCGCGAGACGGCATTTCCAATGATGTACTCGCGCCAGTAGTGAAATGCGTTGCGGGGATTGTGCCGGTACACTTTGGGCAGGGCGTATTTGAGAAACTCCATGAGAGGCAGGCCTGCTTCGCCCTTGGCGAGCCGGTCAAAGTCGGGTCGCATCGACTCTTCTTTCGCAAGCATGGCCCTCAATTCCCGCCCTGCCTTTTCCAGGCCGTCCGCAGATGCGATTACTTCCGGGCGCACCTGGCCGGCGGCGGCTGCGAGCAGAATCCGGGCGCGTTTGGTGGCCTCTGCGGCAACCACTTCGTAGGGTGTGAGCCATCCGGGCGGGTATTGGAAGTCCTTCTGGTAAGTTTTCCACTTGCCGGAAGTGGCCTGGCCGATGTCCTCCGCAAGGGATTTAAAGTACAGCGTTGTCTCCCAATCGTCGGGCAGCCGCATCGGTGGGAGCAGGCTGGCGGCGAGGGTGGCGATTTCCAGCGCGGTGGGTTCCTTTACTGGCGCGGCGGCGGGGGGCGTGAGTTGTTCGTCCATGGATGGGGCGGTGATTTGAGCGGGCGACGAAAACGTCATCCAGCTTGGTGACTGCGCCACGGGAGGTTCGCTGTGGCGGACCGGGGGAAAATCCGTCCGGGTTTGTGCAGGCTTGGCCGGCGGTTCATGGTGCTTTCACGATGTGGACTTTCGTCTCCATGCATGGCCTGAGGTCGTAGTTTGAAGACCCGATCCGCAGGCCGGCCATGGGCTCCTGGTAGATTTCAAGGCCACGGTCAATGTGGATGCACCAGCCGTTGTCCAGAGTGATTCCGGGGTTGGCCACGGCATCGACGAAGCTCCAGCGGAAAATCACGTCGCGGTCTGCGAGGTCTTCCCGGATGATCTCGAATTTCTTTTCCGCGTCGATGCGCTGGTTGTCGTGTTCAGCGGTGGTTTGCAGCTCGATGAGCTTGATGGTGCCGGATTCCACGGCGAGTTCGCAGAGATTCAGGAAATTGCGAATCTGGTATTCACGGCGGATGTAGGGATCGCTGATCTTGAGACTCTTTGCTCCGCGCAGATGATCGCCGAAAAGGGCGGCGTAGGAGCACCCTGTGTCACCGTATCGCACGGTGAAATGCTTTTCTTCCAGCGTCTCAGCGAGTGGCGGGGCGGGGGGCAATTCCGGGACGGGCGGGGCCTCTGAGGATTCCATGATCTCCCCGGCCCCGACGACTGCGGGCGGCTGGGGAACCGGGGTTGCTTCCGGGGTTGCTTCCGTCGCAGCCGGCGGAGTGGAGCGGGGCTGGATGGTCGCAGCGACGCCCTTGCTTTCGGGGCAGTGGACCTCGACCAGTTCGCCTTTCGAGTTGTAGTAACCGAGGTGGATTTCGCCAAATTCCTCATCCTTCTTCCGCTTGTTGAGCTGCTCCTTCACGCGCCGGCGGCTTTCGATGGCGTAGACCAGGTATTCCTCGAAGTGTTCGTCGGCACACTCGCCGTCCGGGTGGAGGAGTTTGATCAGGCCGGCGACCGTCTTGTACACGGCTGCTTCGTCCCGTCCTTGAAAGCCGGGCCCAAGTCTGGCCCGCTTCTTGATGGCGGAGAAATAATTGCGGTGCCTGAAGAGGTGGTGGAAGGCCTCGGCGAGGTAGTCGGTGATGAACCCGTACTCCACCGTGAGCAGGTTGTCCGCATTGGCGGGGATTTCCCAGCCGGGCAGGAATTGATGGAATCGATGGATGACAGCCAGGTCGAATTCCGCCGGGAGCGGCTTGAAGAGGTCGAACTGGGTTGATCTGACGATTTCCGCGATGGAGTCGTCGATGTTGCCGACGAAGGCGAGGCTGGCTGGTGCGATGACCTCGGAACCGAGATTAAACCGGCCGTTCGCCATGAAATCTTTGAGGATCTGGATGGTGCCGGGGTCCTTCACCCGGATGCCGGCCACCTCGTCAAAGGCGATGCTGTCCCAGTGCCCGATGATTCCCACCTGCCTCCTCGTCTTGTTGTAAAAGAGGGTTGCCGTGGTGGTCTGGCCGCCGCTCACCAGCGTGGAGTACGGGGAGAACTCGGAGAAAGTGTAGGATTTGCCCGTGCCGCGTGGTCCGAGTTCCACGAAATTGTAGTTCGGCTCCACCAGCGGAATCAGGCGGGCGAGGTAGAGCATCTGCTGGCGCGGGGTGAGATTGTCCGCCTCCAGCCCCACAGAACGGAGGATGACGCTCTTCCATTCGTCCCTGGTGAATTTTGTGCGCGACTGGACGAAGGAGTCGAAGTCAAAGCGCGAGACCTGAATGGGGCGGAGATCCTCGATGTGAAAGGCGTACTCGTCTTCCTCGACCGGGTTGTAGCCCACCACCACCTCGCACCACAGCCCGCCCTCCAGCAGTCGCTGGTTGTTGCGGTAGTGGGTGTCGTTGATGGCGATGCGGCGGCTGCCGAAGTTTTCCATCTCCGCCCAGTGGCGCTTTTCCGCCTCGTGGTGGGTGACTCGCACCTTGTCGATGAACTTGTGGCTTCCGTTTTGCTGGACGATGGACTGGGCGGCGTTGGATTCGTTGGGGCGGACGAAGTTGCCCTGGAGGGTTTCGATCACGGCGATGAGGCCTGCCTCAATCTCGTCCGGGTCGTCGGTCGCGCAGTAGCGGGCCAGCAGGAATTCGAGGACAAAAGTGGGGGCATTGGTTCCCTTTTTCACCCTTTGGACAAGGTCCTTGCGCACCACGCGCCCGGCGAAGAGTTCGTTCAGTTTCTGGCTCAGGGGAATCATGGCAGCTTAACGGTGAAAGTCGGTGGTGAGGTTGACGGTGGCGTGGGTGGTTCCCGTGACGGGGTCGAGGGCCACGACGCGGAACGGCCCCTCGAATCCTTCCTTCAGGCGGATGGGAACCTTGATGGCCTTGCCCCGTTCCAGGTGAATTTCCCGCGTTGCAGGGTCCACGTTCTGGCTGGTGCCGGCTTCGGCCACCACGTTGCCGGATTTGTCCAGGCCTTGCAGGAGCAGGGTCACGCTGGCCGGCCCAAACAATTCCGCGATGGGATAGCCCAGCTCCAGCATAACCATGAGGGAGGTGACAGTGGCCTGGGAGGCTCCCCGGTAGGTGAGGGACACCTCCGCCCTGGCCCCGCCCAGGTTCGCGGCACGGGTTTTCAGCTGAACGTCCAGAACGGGCAGGATGCACTCCTGCGGGGAGAGGCCGCCGTGGAAATAGGTCTTCCCGGCGATGTAGGTGGCCATGCCACGCGGCACGGCGAGGTGGGGAAGCTGGCTGGAGCGGATGCCGGCGGCGCTTGCGTCCAGGACGAGGGACTGGGAGTCGTCCGATCCTTCGCCCAGGAGGGCCCGTTCCTTCGTCATGAGCCATTCTCCCGGGGGTTTGTTCACCGCGTTTCCGGGGCTGGTGGTGGGCATCCAGGCGAATCCGTGATCCGTCGTGATGACGGCCCTCGTGAAACCGGCCTCCGCCAGCCGGCTCACGGCGGTCTGGATTTTGCGCAGGATTCCCGGCAGCATGGCGGTAAAATACAGAGGGTTGTTTTCCCCGAGGGAATCGATGTCCACGGTGTTCACTGCCAGTAACTCGACCATGCCGATGTCCTCCGGGAGCCTGCCGGCGGCCAGGTCTTCGAGGCTCACCAGCCGCGTGCGGGTGGAGCCGAAATGAGCGGCCAGCACGTCCAGCCGGGCTCCGGGCCCGTCCACCACGCGGCCGGACATCACCGCCGCCAGTTTGCCATCCTTGACGGCCACCTCCAGCAGCGTGGAGGCTGAGGGCAGCAGGGACGCCATGCCGATGGTGGTCACGCTCGGCAGGCTGGCGCAGGCGGTTTCCAGCCTGGTCGTGTGCTGGCCGCCCAGTGCGGTTTCCAGCGTCTGGGCCAGTTCGTAGCGCAACGCATCGATCCAGAAATAGGCCACCCGTTCGCCCGCCTTCCAGCGGGGTTCCACCCAGCGGTCGCAGATGTCCACGGCGCGGGCGCGGGCGGGGCAGGGCCAGCCGTTTTTTGCAGCCTCATCCTGCATCAGGCGGGCCAGCCGGTCGCAGGCGGCCCGGTGGGCCTCCCGCGCCAGAGCCAGCACCCCGTCCAGGACGGCGGCGGTGGGCGAGATTTCGGCCACCACCTGCTCCATGCTGCGGTGCAGGGTGTCCAGCGTTGAGAAGTGGCCGGTGTAGAAGTCAATCCAGCCGTCCAGGGAGCGTTTGGCCGCCATCTGGGGTTCCAGCGCCTGGAGTTCCATCAGCAGGCGGGCGGCCAGGTCGGCCACCTGCCATTCCGCCGTACGGACCGGGTCACGCTCCACCCAGAAGGAACCCTGCCTGCCGGCCACGATTTCCCGCGCCTCCTCCAGGTTTCCTGCGGACAGCTCCGCTGCGAATTGCCGGAGGAAACCGCGCTCCTCAAAGGAAAACGTGTCCAGTGAACCAAAGTCCTCGATGCCCCGGCACTGGGCCTCCAGATCCAGTTCCTTTTCCGCCACGCGGTTGGCCGCCTCCTCGTAATAGGTCTGGGCGCTCCCGAGGTCGCGCAGGGTGGCGCAGAGGGACCGGACAAAGGGCAGATGGGATTTCCCCGCCTGTGGCACGGACGCCAGGCTGGCCGGCAGGGCCACGGGCAGGTCTGAGGCAAATTCCGAGAAAAGCAGATGCCTCCACAGCTGAGCCTGGCACGTTTCCACGGAGTCCCGGCCTCCGCCAATCTTCAGACCGAGGGTTTTCTGGACCAGTTCCTTGAGGTCCGTCACCCAGTGGGGCGTTTCCTGGAGTTTTTTCACCGTAGCCGGTCCGGCGGAGAGGAATTTCACCAGGATGTCCTTCGGCCCCTCTGCCTTCAGCAGGTTGCGCAATACCGGGGACTCGGCGGCTCCGCTGCGCAGGCTGTTGATGACGCCCGTTCCCGGGGGCTCGCCCGTGGAGAACATTTCCTCGATCTTGCCGGCCTGTTCCGGCAGGTATTTCAGGCAGAGCTGCCGGTAGTCGTCCCCGTCCCCGTCCGGGAAGCAAGCCCCTGCCACCACCAGCATGGCGAAGGGGTCGGAGCACCGGTCGGAGTCTTCGAGCGTCTTGGCGTGGGGCAGGTAAATGACGAGCCGGGTCTTGCAGCTGGTGTCCTCCCCGAGTTCGGCGAATTTCTCCAGTGCTGCTTCCCGCGCCTCCAGCAGGCCGCCGGAGCCGTCCAGCACCGTGGTCACCTCATCGGCCAGCCCGTCCACGATTTCCCGGTAGCGCTCCTCCGGGTCATGGACCACCAGCAGACGCCGCTGGCGGAGCCGCTGCTCCAGATGTTTGGCGAAAAAGGTTTCAAAGGTCGTCGGCATGGGAGGGAAAAATGGTTGTGCGGGTCACGGTGGCGGTTCTCCTGGAGGCGGGGAGCGTGCTGCCTCGACAAGGCGAAAACTCGGGCTGGCGCGGGAGCGTCACAGCATCTCCTCCTGTTCGGCTTCAGGTGGTGGTCCTTTGGCGCTTTTTTTGGCTGCCCGTTTCTTCTTCGGTTCGGGGGCTTTCACTTCGCAGAGGTCTTCCAGACCGTGGGCGATGGCGAGGGATCGGTCGGCTTTGCACTTCCTGGTCACCCGGTCGGGCCAGAGGGTGTGGGCGAGGTGGGCCCAGTCGTAGTCGCCCTTTTCCAGTGCTTTCCAGCAGGCTTCGAGGTCTTTGCGCCATTTGGGCAGGCGGAAGAGTTTCCAGAGGGGGCTGGCGGTGATGAGGACGCCGTCGTTGAGGTTGGGCTTCCACTTCGGGGCCCAGAGGGTCAGTTCCGCGTGCAGGTCCTTCAGCTCGTTGTGCAGGGTTTCGGCGTCGGCCAGTTGCTTCTTTTCCTTTGTGTCCGCTTCGCCAGCGGTGAGCATGGTGCGCAGGCGGTGGATGGCGGGTTCCACCTCGTCTTCCATCTTCTTCTGCACCAGTTCGAGGCACTTGTAGAGTGTGTCGGGCGTTAGGCGGTGGTAGTAAATCCAGAGCGTGTAGCTGCCGGAGGCGGTGGAGAGCGGCCAGTAGATGGGCGCTTGCCGGCGGCTCTTGGAATAGCGTTTCAGGTGGTCAGCGAAGAAGCCTGAGGGCTTGCGGAAATAGTCGCGCAACGACTTCACGCCGAGGATTTCGCAGGCTTCGTGTTCGATGGCCTCGGCCGTTGGGCCGCCGGCTCGGGGCGCGGTGGCCGGGCCACTCCAGATGATTTCGATGACCTCGCGGACGCGGCGCTCGAGGTCCAGCGGATGATTCGGGTCATCCACGAGGATGCCGTCCCACGGGATGCGGACGGGATACGCGGCGGGCACGTCCTCCGGGCGGGCGGGCAAGCCCTGCGCGTTCTGCAACTGGCCGGGCGGACAGACCGGCAA
>JANOAS010000022.1:0-11955 GCA_031411255.1 bacterium | reverse complement strand
ATTCGGCGGAATTCGGAAATGTTGTTTCGGGTGTCCAAATAGAGTGTCATCCTCAACTTATTGGCACAGTACGGTCAAAAGTACAGTATGGTATTTATAAACATGATTATGAACATTATGAATCGTACAAGATGTCTAATGCAAACGCGTGCTGAACAGGAACGGATTTATGGTGTTGGTGGCGGGGCCAAATCATGTCAGCGGGCTGCCGTGCGACACTCCAAGCATGCTGCTGAAACTTGCAAAACGTGCAGGTCTTCACCCAACAATGGAAATCGTTGATGCTATCCGATCCAGAGGCCTGATGACCCGCCGCAACAAGACAGCGAGCACTATCGTTTGCGAACACATTTATCTCCTGAAACATGCCGACTGACGAGATATACGCGAAAGGGCAAGAATGGCGCTCTCGAATCCGGGCGCTGTCCGAGGCAGTTTGGGAAGGACGGGCCAAAGAGCAGGTCGTTAAGGACTGGCTCAATGGTTTTGTTGGGGAAGTTTGTGATGCCGAGATCGAGAGGTACTATGCCTTGTATTTGCTGCACCAGTTCATCTACTTTGGCCAAGCTGAAATCGATGCCCTTCTATATTCGATGTTTAGGAGTCATATTCTCTACCCACAGGTGCAGCAGTGTTTGGGGCAGAATCCATCATTGGACGACGATGAAATAAAACACGCTCTCGAAGAAGCAGTGGCGAAAATGAGAATCATTCCGGTCGGAGATGTTTCGGAAAGCGCCGCCATGTTGAGCTATAGGCTAAGGCAGATCGCAGGCCTCCCTCCTGAAGCCATCCGGACGATGGGAGAAGTTCTTGACCAACTGCACACAGATAAATCTTCCATCACCCATGTGGTTCTGACGGACGATTTCTTGGGGACTGGCGACCAACTATGCGAAAAGCACAATGATCAAGTTCAGCAGTTGGCATCTCTGGGCGTCCGGGTCGATTATGTTGCACTCGTGGGCATGCAACGCGGGCTGGACAAAGTCCGTAGTGGACGACTGTTTGACAATGTGAATGCAGTTGTAATACTGGACCATAGCTATTCGCTGTCGTGCTCTCCGTGTATCCACATGAATGAGCTTGATGATGATTGCCCGCCACTGTCGTCAGCCGAGTGTTTGCGAGTCATTCGTCACTACGGTGATCATCTATTCCGCGGCCATCCAATGGGCTACAAAAACTGCGGTGTCATGGTTGGCTTCAATCACAACACTCCGGACAATTCAGTACCCATCTTTTGGGTCAGGTCGAAACCGCATCACTGGACACCAATATTTGAGCGGCACAGTAAGGTTGGGGGGTTTTACGCATGAGCACAATAAAGCAGAATCCTTTTAGAGTTCCGCACGCCGCGAACCTTCTCGACACCGAAATCGATTCATATTGGGTTGATTTAGGCGACGAGGGTGGTTTTGAGCAAATTTTCAGGCCGTCTTCGTTGATGCCCATGATCATCCTCGGGGGTAAAGGCAGCGGGAAAACTCACTTAATGAGGCACTTCTCCTTTGAACTCCAAAAGATCAGGAGCCGTGGAGACATTGCTAAAACTATTCGGGATGAAAAATATGTTGGAATATACCTGCGCGCTTCCGGCCTCCATGCGAGTCGCTTCAAGAAAAACGGAGAGCATTCGGCCGCATGGACAAATTTATTCGCGTTCTATGTGGAACTGTGGTTCACCGAGCGGCTCTGTGCTGTCATAGCGGACATTTTTCCTGAGGACGGAAGAGCTGTAATCGATTCCCAACCATTCCTCAGCGCGGTATTGAGCTTGTTTGACTGGAACCCATTCGAAGCACCGGCAACTTGGAACGACCTTGTATCGGGAATTGCGGCTCTTCGGCGGAACTTGGACATGGCGATCAACAACTGTTTCACAGATCAACCTCCAGATACGCGCGTGCTTTGCTCACGCGGGTCACTGATTTTTGGCATTCCCAAGCTTCTCGCGGTCTCGATCCCTGAGGTATTTGATGGCATCACTTTTACTTGGTTGCTTGATGAATATGAGCACTTCCACGCCACGGCGCAAAGATATGTAAACACGCTAATTCGCGAGAAGCAGCAACCTGCCACCTTTAAGGTGGGCGTTCGATTGTGGGGCATCTACACCTACGAGACGTTTTCAAACGAAGAGGTCTTGAAGAAGGAATCTGAATATGAAGAGCTTCAACTCGATCAGCGCTTGAGAAGTAGTGATGCGTACCCGAGATTTGCCATGAATATCGTCAGGCGGCGGCTGGAAAACGCTGGCTGGCAGGGATCGGATGACGATGTGCATTTGGCATTCGAAGACCAACAGACGGCTTGGGAGCAATCGTTGAGAACCTGGAAAGGAACAGAAAAGCGCCCGTGGATGGAGAAGCTACAAAAGCATCTCGAAAACCACCGAGAAAGATTATCTCTTGGCATTCAAAGCCCTGAAGATGTCGTAAAAATACTTTCCACTATACAGGTGCCGACTGACCCGTTCTTGGAGAAGCTGAACACATTTTTGCTTTATCGGGCTTGGTCGGAAAAGAAAAATCTTGTCGATGCGGCTCTTAAGATTAGTTTATCTGGCCAGCTGTATGTAAGCCAGCCAAAGGGAACGGAACAGGAGAAGGCAGCATTGAAGTTCAAAGGAGACTTGCTCGCACAAATGCGGCGAAATCTGCAACTTCCGGTCATCTACACCGGCTTCGAAGATTTTGTTCAGATGTCTTCAGGTGTTGCCCGAAGCTTGCTCGTTACGTTGAAAAAAATTTATGATGAAGCGCTCTACAGCGGTGAACGACTTTTCGAAGGCAAGAGCGTGAGCGGAGGAGCCCAGAGCCGTGGTGTGGCGGGGGCCTCAGAATGGTTCTTTGAAGATGTATTGATCTACGGCGAGGAGGGGCTGAGAATCCGCGCGGCCATAGAGCGCCTTGGTCGGCTTTTCCGGTCACTCCGTTTTAGCGAGAAGCCGTCCGAATGCTCGCTCAACTCATTTAGCTTCGATCCAAACTCGCTGTCGTCCGGCAGTTCGCGCTTGATTGAGACGGCCGTGCGGTGGTCGGTCTTTATTCCTCAGAAGGACAGGCTTGATCGAAATTCTAATATGCCGCACCGACTGTTCCGACTGAGTGGAATGTTGTGCCCAAAGTTTGAGCTTCCTCTATCCAGCAGAGGAAACATTGCTCTGAGCGGGGAGGAGATTGATATGCTTTTCAGCACAGGCAGCAATGGCTCGAAGAGTGAAGCCGAAAAGCAATTCGTCAAGATAATCGATGAACGCTTGTCTCGATGCAGTCCACCTTTCGGTATTTCGCCTCAACCAACGCAACCTGACGAGCCAAACCGCGATGATCAACTCGAACTATTTGGGAGCGTATAGCCGCTACCTCAGGCACCAAAGGGATTGCTTCACATTCGATCAACTCAGAACAACTGAACATGTGTATGATCGGTACATCAGTGCGTATACGTTAGCAGACCGTGTGACTGTTTTAGCTTCGGTGATTCAAGCCAAACAAAAACACCTTCTGGCTCTAGCTGAGTATCGTTTTCTTACCACCGAACTGGGCAACGACTGCATCAGTATGCCCGAGGGAAATGAATCAACGGTTATTGATGGCTACCTGGCATCTCATCCTCTCGAACCGGGTTCGACTATTGCCGTTGATATCACTGGCTTTCTTCGACCTCATCTCTTGTTCCTTTTGAAGCGGCTCTATGAATTTGGCCTTTCGACTGTGCATTTGTTTTACGCTGAACCGAAAGCATACAACGCTGGAAATCGGACCGTTTTTTCTTATGGTCGAATTGATGACGTAAGGCAAGTCGCGGGGTTTGCTGGCAGTCACACTTCCACTTTGTCGGCTGAGATGTTAATTGTCGGGTGCGGCTATGATACTCGTTTAATTCGGGCTGTTGCGCACGAGAAGTTGCGTGCTCGAAAGGTGCGGGTATATCCATTTCCCGCACTACAGCCGCATATGTATCAGGAGAACAGGGTGCAGGTTCACTCATGTCAGGAAGATTTTGATCCATACGAAGACCAATTTTTTGCTCCTGCCTACGACCCGTTCGCAACTGCAATGGCTATAGAGCGTTTTATTGGCAATTTTCCTGGTGAAATTTCTGACCTGTTTTTCAGTCCGCTCGCCACGAAGGCTCAGGTAATTGGGTTTGGACTATTTTACCTCGATCATATAGCTGCTTTTCCTGCGGCAAGTATCGTTTTTCCAGTAGCGTCTGAATATTCAAAGGGAACTGGGCAGGGCTTGGCTGAAGTGTGGCGGTATCAGTTTAAGTATGTGCGGAAGCCCGACAGTTTTGTTCCTGCTCTCGGAAAATAGTCGAACCGTCAATGTCGGATTTTCCAGCGGGTGGCCGAGGGAAAAGCCAACATGGTGCAGAGGGCGCGGCTCGTCACCCGCAGCGGACAAAAGACCCTGAGCGAAACAGGCCTCGCCTGTCCCACGCTGGACGCCCTGAAGCCGGACGGCAAGGGAGGCCGGGGCCTTCGCTTGGGTTCCCGCACCGCCGGGACCCGGTTGGAAATCGAGCCCACCATCGGAGCCGACGGCAAGACCATCGACCTTGCCGTGGAGCTGGAGCACCACTTTTCCCCGCCCACCTTCCGTCCCGAGCCTCCCGCGGGGGCCGGGAAAACGGCCGGCTTCATCTCCCCTGTGCCGGAGTTCCATTTCGCCAAGGTCAGCACCAACACCACCGTGCGCAGCGGCATGACGCGGCTCGTCGGACTCTGGAAAACCGACGACCCTGCCGTCGGCAAACCCGGCGACCTGATGCAGGCGGCGTTCATCACCGTACACAAGGTAACGCCGGAGACGGACCCGAAAAAATGACGGGGTGTGGGTCGTGCCGAATCCCTCCATTTTCCGGCCTGCTGCTACCGCACAGCGGGCAATGGCTGAAGGGCGGGCGCAGGGAACGAGCAGCGCTACTGGCCTCGCTTTGGTCGCGGGCCAAAAAAACGGTCCCCGTTCCAGTGGATCAGGTGGTCCGGCTCGGAGGCGATCCAGACTTCGGTGTCCCAGCCAATGTCGGCTGCGGATTTGCGGAACGAGGGCAGGTCGAGAAAGGCGGTGACAAAAACCAGGCCGGCGCTGGATTTTTCCGCGAACTTTTCCAAGTCCATTCGGCGCTGGTTCGAGATCGGCCCGAAGCTGTGAACCTAAAAAGGCGAGGACTGAACAGGAGGGAACGGAGAAAACGGAGAAAGAACTTGTTGCGCCCAAATCATCAGCAACCTGCCTGAGGAGGTGGCCGGACTCTGTTGTCCAGGCCTTAAGTGAGGGCGCTCCGTTTTCTCCGTCTCCTCCTGTTCCAAACCATTCCGGCATTTAGGGGGAACGGGCTCGCTTGAGAAAATTCGGGCTGGATCGCGCGGCGCTGGGTTTTCCCGGCCGGGCCGGGCTCGACCGTGGCGGCGCCCAGCTGTTTCTGTACAGCGCGGGCAAGGTGCCACGCGAACAGCGGCGGAACGGCGTTGCCAATCTGGTTGTACTGGCTGGTTTCTCCGCCCTGAAAGTCGTACCAGTCCGGAAAACTCTGGAGCCGCGCCGCTTCACGAATGAGCAGACGGCGGCGGCGGCCATCCGGCAGGCAGACCCGCTGCATGTCGCCCGTGGCCCCCGCGAGGTTGCGACAGGTCAGGGTGCGGGCGGGCTGGTGCAGGTGCAAATCACGCGGCTGAATGCACTTCGAAGCCTTTTCGTAGTTGGCCACGTACCGGTCCATGCTGGCCGTCAGAAATTTTGACTCCGGCGGCACCGAGGTGGCAAGCGTGGTGAGCGCTTCACCGGCGGTCACCACCTCGCCCGTGGGCTCGGGAAAAATAAAAGGGCGGCTGTGGCCCACCACGATGAGACGCTGCCGCTTCTGCGGGACGCCAAAATCCAGCGCATTGAGCAGGCGGTAGCTCACCTCGTAGCCGAGGCTGCCGAGGCTGGCGATGATCTCGTCGAAGTAGGCCTTGTTCGAGTAGAGCATTCCGCGCACATTTTCGAAAAGGAAGAGCGCCGGACGCAGCCGCCTCACCGCGCCAATGAAAGCCGGAAATCCATCCCGCGAATCCTTGAGCCCCATCTGATGCCCCCCGACGGAAAACGGCTGGCAGGGCGGCCCGCCGATGACGATGTCGCACGGGGGGAGTTCGCTTTCCGGATCGAGCATGACCTGGTGGCACTCCCCGTGGAGGTTCCTGCGGTAGGTTTCACACGCGCTGGCATCCTTTTCATAGCCGGTGGTGGCCACCCCGGCCGCCTCAAAACCAAGAGCCAGCCCGCCGCAGCCGGCGAACAAATCCACCGCCACAAGCCCGGTGCCGGGGCGCGGCTGTAGAATGGAAGTGAGTCGGTTCGGATAATTCATGCGCGGCGTTTTACTCGCCTTTCCCGGTGCCGAGTTCAAGCGGATTCAGCGCAGAAACCGGGAGCTGCCCGGGTGGAGCAGGGGGAGGGAGAAGGGAGTTGTCGGGTGTACGCGAAAAGTAGTCAGGAGGGGCGTGGGCTGGGGGCTCGAGCTTGGGCCTCGGCAAGCCTCGGGCGGAAAAGCGGCGACGAGTCGCCGCAGTCCACAGTGCTTCGCGCCAGGATGGGGCTGTTTTGGGGGCAAGGGGCTTGTTTTGTGTGGATTGAATCGGAATTTCGCCGCTTTTTCCGGCTGGAATTTTCGTAAAACCCACGGGTTTTGGGGAAATTCCGCGGGTTTTTCCAGGGGACCCGCGGGTTCATGGCACGAACCCGCGGGTTTTTTCGGCCAACCCCGTTGTCCGCGCCGCCAACCCGTTGGTCCGCGCGGTCCACATGCTGGTACTTTTGGCCAACCCGTTGGTCCGTCCCGTGAACCCGCGGGTTTTGGGTGGAGCCCACTGGTTGGCCGGACGGACCCGCAGGTTCGTGGCGTGGCCCGCAGGTTGGCGGCGCGGACCCTCGGGTTTTGGCTGGAACCCGGGGGTTGGCGGTACGGACCAACGGGTTGGCGGGACGGACAAGCTTGTTGGCGGCACGGACCAACGGGTTGGCGGCGCGGGCAAGCGGGTTGGCAGGACGGACCCGAGGGTTGGTGGCGTGGACAAGCGGGTTGGCGGCCGATTTGGGGCAATTTGAGGCGGGGGGAAGGGGAATGATCCTAAAAACGGCGAGAATTGAACAGGAGGGAACGGAGAAAACGGAGAAAGAACTTGTTGCGCCTATCCCATCACCTGCCTGCCGGATGAGGTGGCTGGACTCTGATGTCCGCGCCTCAAGTGCTGGTACTCCGTTTTCTCCGTCACCTCCTGTTCCAAACCATTCCGGCATGTGGGATGATGGCGTGAGCTTGATCGAATGCGTTGTAAAGAGCTGTTAATTGCCCCCTTGGTCATGAGGGTCCGCCGGGATTCCGGCTGGAATTTTCCGCCATTCCGTGGAATTTCCCGGCAAACTGCGGATTGGCCAGCCCCAGCCGCGTCTAATCCGGCGCTAGACGCGGCTGGAGCCGGCCAGTCCGCGGGTGGGTGGGCTCGTTCCGTGGAATGGCGGCGGCAAACCGTGGAATGGAGGCGTCGGGCTGCGGAATGGGCCCGCAAACTTGGAATATTGGGACAGAGCTGCGGACGGACGGCGGCCAGCCGCGTCTAATCCGGGCCAATCCGCGTCTAATCGGCGGGAAGAATCGGGGTTTTTCAAGGGGGCGGGATTCCTGTTGCCCGCAGGGCTTGGGGCGGCTTAGGTTCGCGGACCCGTCCCCCCATGAACGTTCTGCTTGTCGATGACGATCCCCTTGTGTCCGCCACTCTCCGCCATTTTCTGGAAAAGGCGGGCGGGGTGACGAGTGTGGTGGCGGTGACGGACGGGGTGGAGGCGTTGAAGGCGTTGGCGGAGCAGGATTTTGATGCGGTGTTTCTGGATCTGGAGATGCCGGAGGTGGACGGGGTGTCGGTGCTGAAGACGATCCACCCGGACATACCGGTGGTGGTGGTCTCGGCGCGGAGTGACTTCGCGGCGGAGTCGTATGACTACAATGTGGCGGACTACCTGGTGAAGCCGGTGGAGTTTGCGAGGTTCCACAAGGCGCTGCAGCGGGTGCAGGAACGGGTGAAGAAGGAGGGGCCGGAGAGCCGTCCAGCGGCGCCGGTGGAAAAGGGCAGCCTGATGGTGCGGGAGGGGGGAAAGCTGGTGAAGGTGAATCTGGCCCGGCTGCTCTTTCTGAAGGCGGAGTCGAACTACACGCAGTTCGTGACGGCGGACCGGTCGTTCCTGGCGCTGGTGAGCCTGAAGCAGCTGGAGGACGCGCTGCCGGCGGAGTTCATGCGCATCCAGCGGTCGTACATCGTGAATGTGAAGTTCATCGAGGTGATCGACGGGCCGGTGGTCCGGGTGGGGACGCATGTGATCCCGGTGGGCGAGGCGTACCGGGTGGCGCTGTTGGAGCGGTTCACGACGGTGAACTGAGGCTGGTGGGGGCTTGGAGCGAGCGGGAAATGGGGCGGTGGGGCGCGGGGCAGGGTTCAGGAGGGATTTTGAACAGGAGGGGACGGAGAGGACGGAGGGTTGGGATTGAGGGGACGGGGGAGTGGGTGCCTGCGGGTTCTACCCAAATGGCCCAGCCAATGGTTTAACGCGTGTCTGCGGGGTGTTGAGCTGCCGGATGCAGGTCTGCTGCTGTGCCAATCTTTTCCGGCACTTGAGATGGCGGACACTCAGGAGTGGGCGCGGTCTTCGTGCGCGGCAAGGCTGCGGCAGCGGGCGGCGAGGCGGGCGAGTTCGGCGAGGGCGGCAGGGATGCGGCGGGCGGCGAGGTGGGAGGTGAGGGTGTCGAGCTGGAGCTGGGTGGCGGCGTTTTTCAGCCGGTGGAGGAGGCGGTCGTAGGCGTCCGCGGCCGGGGCGGTGGCGAGGGCGGTGAGGGTGGCGTGGTGGCGGTCGAACTCGGCGGCGAGGAGGGCAAAGTAGAAGGAGGTTTTCGCGGGATCGTGGTCGAAGAGGGTGCCGACGGTTTCGCGCCAGCGGGCGGTCTCTGTGAGCAGGGGTCCGAGGAGGGCGATGAGTTCGCGGGGATCGACGGGCTTGGGCAGGAGGCCGGCGCAACCGGCGTCGAGGCAGGCATCCCGTGTGCCAGCGGAGGTCTGGGCGCTGACGACGAGGAGGGGCAGGCCGGGGCGGGCGTGGCGCAGGGCTCGGGCGAGGCTGATGCCGTCGCCATCCGGCAGCTGGAGGTCGAGCAGGGCGAGGTCGTAGTCCGCTGCGCCGGCTCGGGCGAGGCCGTCGGCCACGGTGTCGGCGAAGTCGACGGTGAGGCCGGTCTTGTCGAGAAAAGCGGCGAGGACGGTCTGGTTGGAGAGGACGTCTTCGACGACGAGGACGCGGCGGCCCGACCAGTCCGGCCACGCGGGCAGGGCGGCGCTCCGGATTTCGCCGGAGGCGGGCAGCGGGAGGTCAAAGGAGAAGCGGGTGCCGGCGGGGCTGGTCTGCACGGCGAGGTGGCCGCCGAGGAAGGTGACGAGTTCGCGGGCAATGAGGAGGCCGCGGCCCTGCAGCTCGGGATGCGGCTGGGCGAGGGCTTCCTGGATTTCCGATGGGAGGCCGGGCCCAGTGTCCTCCACGGTGAAGGCGATGCGGCCCTCCGGGGCGGGCGCGGCGCTGAGGGTGATGCCGCCGGTGGTGGTAAACTTGAGCGCGTTGTGGAGGAAGTTTCCCAGGATCTGGAAAAGGCGCGTGGCGTCGCCCTGCACGTGGTCCGGCAGGCCAGGGGCGAGGTGGAGCGCCAGGGTGAGCCCGCGGCGGCTGGCGAGCGGCTCGTGGCCGCGGTGGAGGTGGCGCAGGAGATCCGGCAGGGCGAAGTCGACCGGGTCGAGCACGAGCTGGCCGGCGGAGATGCGGCCTGCATCGAGCGCGTTGTTGAGCAGGGCCATGAGGTGCTGGCCGGCGAACTTGAGCGAATCCACCCACTCCCGCTCCTGGGCGGGGAGCTGGCCCTGGTCGAGGAGGTGGGTCATGCCGAGCACGGCATTCATGGGCGTGCGGATCTCGTGGCTCATGGTGGACCAGAAGGCCTCCTCCGCGCGGGTGGCGGCCTCGGCTTGGGCGCGCGCCTCCTCAAGCGTGCGCACCTGCTCGTCGATCTTGCCGGCCATCTCGCGGAATTTCCGCACGACGAGGCCGGTCTCGTCGCCCGAGTCCTCCGGCAGGGCAGGCGGGGTGCCGCCGGGCGTCCACGCCTCCAGCGCATGGCCCAGCTGGTGGAGGCGGCGGGCGAGGAGGTTCGTCGCGATGACGACGGCGGCGACGGCCAGGGCGGCCAGCAGTCCGGTGAAAAGGAGGCCGCGCAGCCGCCGCCCCTGGAGGGATGCGAGCAGGGGCGCCTTCTGCCGGGTGAGGGCCAGCCCCAGCAGCCGGGGCTGCCCGGAGAGCAGCGGAAAGCGGGTGAGGTGGAGCAGCTCCGTCCCGCCCGACCACACCACGGGCTCCGTGTTTTCCGCCGCAGCGGCCGGGTAGTCATCCGCCAGACGGTGCCGCCGGCCCAGGTCAAAGCCGAAGCATTTTTCCGCCACCGGATGCATGAGGTAGTCGCCCGCTTCATTGCACAGGAGCACGGTGAGGTCGCGCCCGGCCATGGTGCGGATTTCATCGAAGAGCGGCTTCATGGCCACATTGATGACCAGCACGCCAAAGACGCCGCCATCCCCGCCCCGCACGGGCAGGGAGGCCCGCAGGGTGGGCGTCTGCGGCAGGGTGATGCGGCCAAAGTCCTGGTTCAGGTTGATGTCCGAGAGGTGGAACTGATCCGGCCCGAGACGGAGCGCGGCCTGAAAATAATCGCGGTCGCCTTTTTGCTGGAGCTGGTCCGGCGGAGTGACGCGCAGGCGGCCGCCCTCCTGGTCGATGCGGATGATTTCCCGCCCGGAGTCCGCCACCCCGATGAGCCGCGCCTGAAAATACGAGGGCCGCTCCTCCAGCAAAGCCTGGAAACTGGCCAGCACCTCCGGGCGATTTTCTGGAGCCGCCGCACCCGCCGCCGCCAGCCGGTTCAGGGCGGGGAGCTTTGAGAGAAAAAGGAGATCCTGCGTGACAGAGCGCACCTCGGACTGGACCTTCACGCGCACCACCTCCGCCCGGTGCGCCATGTCCCCCTGCTGCTGGGAGATGACCTCATCCCGCCCGGCACGGTTCTGCAGCAGGCCGAAGACCACGATCACGCCGCCAAGGACGACGGAGTACAGCACGCTGAGCCGCGTGACGAACGACGTTCGCCAGCGCGGGGCGGTGGGGCGGGCATCCGGAGCGGCCATGGCGGTTCCCTAGCCCCTGCACGCGGTCCGGGACAGGAGAAAAATGCGCCGCCTGGGCGGAGCGCATCTGCACTTGCACTCTGGAAAAGGAGTCCGACTTTGCGGCAGCCTCAAAGGCCAACAACCACAAACAATCCATTCCATCATGAAACTCCCCTCCCTTCTCCTGCTCAGCGCCACTCTGCTCGTCCTGCCCTCCTGTGACAAGGCCGGTGTCGAAGTCAAAGTGAAAGCCGCCGCCGAAGACGCCAAGGACGCTGCCAAGAGTGCCGCCGGCAGTGCCAAGGACGCCGCCAAGAGCGCTGCCGACAGTGCCAAAGACGCCGCCAAGACAGCTGTCGACACCACCAAGGATGCCGCCAAGAAGGCCGCCGATGCCGCCGCGAATGGCACCAAGAGCGCCACTGACGCCACCAAGGACGCCGTCGACGCTGCCAAGGCTGCTGGCCAAAAGGCTGCTGACGCCGCCGCAGAGGCAGCGAAAAAGGCCGTTGATGCCACCAAGGACGCCGCCGCCGAAGTCAAGGATGCCGTGAAAGACGCCGCCGCCGGCGCCAGGGTTTCCGCAGATTCCCAGGCAGCCAGCTGAGGATGAGTGGTGCTGAGGAAAAAACTGGACAAAAGCCCTCCTCAACCCCATCGTAGGCTGCCATGATCCAGCCAGTCGTCTACGACCCCACCACTTGGGCAGG
>JANOAS010000021.1:0-1896 GCA_031411255.1 bacterium | reverse complement strand
ATTCGGCGGAATTCGGAAATGTTGTTTCGGGTGTCCAAATAGAGTGTCATCCTCAACTTATTGGCACAGTACGGTCAAAAGTACAGTATGGTATTTATAAACATGATTATGAACATTATGAATCGTACAAGATGTCTAATGTAGAATTTCGGCCCGTGGCCCGGCGAGCGCCAGCCTCAGTCCTCGAAATAGTCCGAGTCCACGCGTTTGATCGCGATGGTTCGGACGGTGGAAACGCCAACGCCGTATTCGATCATGAGTTCCGCCAGCCGTTTTCCACCAATGAGGATGATCTTGTGCTGCACGGATTTGGCGTAGTCGATGGCATTTCGGTTGAAGTCACTCGTCGTAATGAAGACACCCTTGGTCGCATGCCGCCCGGCCAGCGCCCCGACGAAGTGCTGCACTTCCGTCCGGCCCACCGTGTTCTGCCAGCGCTTGGCCTGCACGTAGATCATGTCCAGTCCGAGCCGGTCCTCGCTGATGATGCCGTCGATTCCTTCGTCGTTCGATCTTTGGGTGACCAGTGCCGCCTCGGCCCGGGAACCTCCGTACCCCATGGCAAACAGAAGGTCCACCACCAGCTGCTCGAAGCGGTGGGGATCCATTTTTGCCATCAAATCGAGCAGATCCGAGGCCAGCGTTTCGTTCAGTTTCTGCTGGGCCTGTTCGATTTGCTCAGTGGGAGTCTGCTCGCTGGGCGGCGAAATTTCCGCTGTTTCTCCGGAACCGGTTTCACCGCCGCTTTTCATCACCCTTTCCCGAAAGCTTGGGTAGGTCGCCAGCAGCTTGTTGTCGATTTTTGCCGGATTTTTGGCAAGCAGACTGCGGCCTTCGTCGGTGATTTTAAAGCAGCCGCGCTTTGCCTTCTCGACAAGCCCTGCATGCATCATGTACCAGCCTGCCCAGCTGATTCGGTTGCGCAGGTAAGTCTGCCCGCCGCTGGGCAGCTTGGCTTGGCGCTCTTCCTCAGTTAATCCAAGCGCCTTGCCGACAAGCTCGCTGCTTTCTTTGAGGTGGACTTCCCTTCCCTCCGCCGCGAGCACTCGCAGCAAAGGTAGCATCAGCTGTTGGTAGGTTGGAATGTTCATGGGAGTGGCTGGGGGTGGACTACTTCAACCCCAGCACATCCTGCATGTCATAGATCCCCGGTTTCTGTGTGCGGAGCCACTTGGCGGCGCGGATGGCGCCGCGGGCGAAGGTGTCGCGGCTGGAGGCCTTGTGGGTCAGCTCCACGCGCTCGCCCTGGGCGGCGTAGATGACGGTGTGGTCGCCCACGACGTCGCCGCCGCGCACTGCGTGCATGCCGATTTCGCGTTTCGTCCGCGCGCCCACGTTGCCGAACCGGCCGTGGCGCACGTCGTCCGCGTAGGAGAGGTTTTCCACATCCGCCAGGATCTCGGCCAGGCGGCGGGCTGTGCCGCTCGGGGAGTCGATCTTCTTGTTGTGGTGCATCTCCACGACTTCCAGATCAAAATCCGGCCCCAGGATTTCCGCCGTCTTGCGCGTCAGCCAGAAAAGGGTGTTCACGCCCACCGAGTAGTTCGGGGCGAAGACGATGGGCAGGCGCTTCCCGGCGGCGTGGATGGCCTCCAGCTCGTGCGGCTCGTGGCCCGTGGTGCCGATGACGAGCAGCTTGCCCGCGTCGGCGCAGGCCCTGGCCACGTCCGGCGTGAAGCCGTGAAAGGTGAAGTCGATCACCGCATCGCACAGGGCGAGGGCGTCGGCAAACGAGTCGCCGACGTCGATGGCGGCGGCGAGGGTGACTTCGGGGTCCTGACCGGCGCACTCGATGAGGGCGCGGCCCATGCGCCCGTGGCAGCCAGTGATGAGCAGTTTCTGCGGTGACATGCCGCAGACTTGGCGGGATGCCCGCCGGTTGCAAATCCCAAGTGA
>JANOAS010000020.1:0-10954 GCA_031411255.1 bacterium | reverse complement strand
ATGAACAGGGAGTCGTGATAGGCTCGGCTAATCATGCGCTGGTGGCTGAATCCAAGCGATGCGCTGGTAGATTCGATGAGTGTGACTAGCGCGGGATCGCAGATGGCAGGCGGGTCCGCGTTGATTTGTTGCCAGTCGAGCGTGACACCACGGCGGTGGCAGATGGCTTCGGCGGCGGATTTTATTTCCGTTAGGGCGTGGCCGCGCGCGGTGAGATCGGTATCGCGGAAATCAATTTCAAGGAGCGTGTGATTGGGAATGGAATTGATGGCCCCCGGCCGGACTTCCACTTTGCCAACCGTGCCCACGGTATCGGGCGATGGTGAATCGAGGGCTGATTTTTCGACGGCTAGGGAAATTTCGGCAGCGGCCAGAAAAGCATCGTGGCGCTCCGGCATGAGCACAGCGCCTGCGTGGCCACCCGTGCCGGTGAGTGTGAGGCGGAAGGCAGCGGGCGCGGCAATTTTTTCCACGATGCCGACGTCCGTGCCGCTGGCATCGAGATGCGGGCCTTGTTCGATGTGGAGTTCGACGAAGGCTGCGTAGTGGCCCGGTTGCAATAGGACGCTGCTGAGCGGCTCGCGTGCGGGGCGGAGGTCATTGAGCGAGTTTCCGTCTGGATCGCGCAGGGCTTGCGCTTGTGCTGGCGTGGTGGTGCCGGCAAGCAGCCGCGAGCCGAGACAGCCGATGCCGAAGCGCGTGGGTTCCTCGGCGGTGAACATGATCAGCTCGATGCTGCGCACTGGCTGATGGCCGGTTTCGCGCAGCGAGCGCATGGCTTCGAGTCCACCCAACACGCCGACAACGCCGTCGTATTTTCCTGCGTTAGGAATGGCATCCGTGTGCGATCCGGTAGCAACAGCAGGGAGCGTGGGATCGCTGCCGGGCCAAGTGATGAAGATGTTTCCCGCGGCATCACTGCGGGTTTGGAAGCCCGCCTGTTTTGCCAAATCGATCAGCCATCCGCGGGCCGCAAAATCCTCTGCCGAGAACAACACCCGGGTCACCGCAGGTGCTGGATGCGACGAGAGGGTGGCGAGATGATCGATCTCGGCAGAGAGGCGGGCGGGGTTCATGGCAGACGGTGGATATCCTTGTAGTAAAGATACGAAGCAGGTTCCGGGCCCATCGCGACAAACCATTGCGGGCAATACGGCGCCATCCAGATGGCATCCCCCGCCTGCACCGGATAGTAGGCATTCTCCAGCCGGTAAATGCCCTGCCCAGCGAGCATGAGCAGCCCGTGTTCCATGATGTGCGTTTCCACAAATGGCAGGGTGGCACCCGGCTGGTAGGTGAAGATATTGATGGCCATGTCGAACGCTGGATCCAGCGGCAGCAAGGTTTGCAGCCGGGCGTTGTCGTAGCTAAGAAATGGTTCGCCCGGAACCGCGCTGGCCAAACCATGCGTGATCGGTGGCGGAGCGAGGTCGGGAAGTGGCTGGTAAATTTTCCGGAAGAGCGTGACGCGGGCATCCGTCGAGCCATGGAGGCTGAAGGCGGTGTGCGGTGGCACGTAGAGAAAGGACGTGGCCGGAAGCTCCAGCGTGCGGTCCGGCAATGTCACGCGACAGGAACCGGTTTCGATGTAGAGCGCATGCTCGTGCTCATCGGCAGGGAAGGGCGCTTGGTTCTTTGCGGCAGAAAACGTGACGAGAATCTGCGATAAGTTTGCCCCCATGGCTGGAGAAATCAGCACAAAGGCCGTGGCGTTTTCCCAGCCGGGGAATTGCGACGGCACATGGCCGTCTGGCGCGATGAGGGCGTGGCGAGAGGAAACGACGGTGCGGGTTTGGCCGAAGAGGTTCATTATGGATTCAGGGGAGAGGACACAGGAATTGACCGCGAGTTTGTGCCGTGACGCGCTGCCCTCGCAGAAACGTGGCAGCAATAAGATGGCGGGTGGTCATGTGAGCGTAGGGGGAAATGGGGTGGCGGGTCAAGAGTTCGTCGTGTGTGATCGTGTGCGGTGTGGAGTCGACGAGGATGAAATCGGCATCGTGGCCGACGGTTAGGCCGCCTTTGTTGGGGAGGTGAAAGCGCTGGGCTACGCTCGTAGAAATTTGGTTTGCTGACACCAAGTCGTGTTCCATCAACAACGGCAGGCCGTGCTGGATGCCTGCGATGCCGCCCCAGATGGCGAAGAAATCATCGCCTTGCTTTAAATCGGGAGAAGCGGGGGAGTGGTCGGAGCCGATGGTGTCGATGTGGCCGTCACGGAGCTTTTGGCGCAGGGCTTCCACGGTGCTGGCAGGGCGCAGCGGCGGAGCGCACTTGGCCGGGGCTCCGATGCGGATGGCGTCTTTGTCTTTTAGTAAAAGATAGTGCGGGCAGGTTTCGACCGTGACGTTCACGCCCTGTTTCTTAGCAGCTGTGACGAGGTCGATGCCTTCCGGGCAGCTCACGTGGACGATGTGGAGGGCGCAGCCGGTTTCGCCAGCGAGTTCCAATGCGATGGCGATGGCGTCGAGTTCCAGCTGGATGGGGCGCGAGGCGAGCCATGCGGCCATGTTGTGACCGGGAGGTCGGGACGTGGGATCGAGTTCTGCGTGCACGGCCACGGGAAGGTGGAGCGCGGCGGCTTTGATCATGCCGGCGCGCAGCGTGGTGGGATCGGCATGGGGAAATTCGTCCAAGCCCGATGGGCACATGAAGGCTTTGAAACCGATGGCCCCACAATGGGCGATGGTTTCGAGGTGAGCGAGGGAATTCGGAGTGAGGCCGGCCCAGAGAGCGAAATCAAGGCAGGATTTTTCTTCGGCTAGTTTGCGTTTGGCTTCAAAGGCTTTGATCGTGAGAACCGGTGGCGATGAATTCAGCGGCATGTCGAAAAAAGCGGTGCCGCCTCCCGCTGCAAGGGCGCGGGAGCCTGTAGCAAGACCCTCCCATTCCGTGCGTCCGGGCTCGTTGAAATGGACGTGGGCGTCGATCCAGCCGGGGAGGATGAAGCCTGAGGTGTGATCGATTTCTTCTTTGGCGGAGCCGCTCACGTTAGGAAAAACGGCTTGGAATTTCCCGTCTGCGATGGCGAGGGAAATGGGCGAGCCATCCTGCAGCCGTGAATGGACAATGAGGTCGAAATCGCTCATGCGGGAAGGCTGGTTAGGAAGCGAACGAGGATGTCGATGCCCGTGGCGATGTCCTCTGGCGAGGCGTATTCGTCAGGGTGGTGCGAGAGGCCATCCCGGCAGCGAATGAAAAGCATGGCGATGGGCATGGCCGAGGCGAGCGCGACACCATCATGCCCGGCACCACTGACGAGCGTTTGGCCAAAGCCCGTGGCTGACTGGAGCAAGGCCGTGAGCGCTGGATCACATGGCGTGGCGGGGGATTCCTGCACGAGGCGCCAGTCGAGTTTCAATCCGCGCTGGAGGGCGATGCGGAGGAAATTTTCCTCAAGTTCGATCATCAGGGCGTGGCGTTGTTCATCGTCAGGATGGCGAAGATCGACCGTGAAATCAGCACGCTGCGGAATGGAGTTGGAGGCTCCCGGATGGACGGAAATCTTGCCGACGGTAATGACGGCAGACTCCTGGCTGCGGGCGAGAGATTCTGCGCTGAGGATGCATTCGGCGGCTCCCGTGAGGGCATCGCGACGCAGCGGCATGGGCGTGGTTCCCGCGTGGTCGGCTTGGCCGGTCAGGGTGATGGCAAGCCTCGTCTGGCCCGCAATGGACGAGACTGCGGCGGCGGGCTGATTGAGTTCCTCCAGCACGCGGCCCTGCTCAATGTGCAGCTCCACATAGCCGCGAGTGCTGCCGGGAGGGTAGTGGATGGTGGTAGCGTTGTCGTGCCAGCCTTCGGTGGCGAGGGTGTTGGCGATTGTTTTTCCATTGGCGTCCGCAGCGGCCAGAGTGGCTGCATCCAACGATCCGATGACCGAACGTGAGCCAAGGTAGGTCGTTTGAAATCGCACGCCTTCCTCATCGGAAAATCCGAGGACGTGCACGGGAAACGGGAGATCTGTTTTTTGCTGCGCGAGGAGTTCCAGCGCGGCCAGTGCGGAGACGATGCCGAGCGGGCCGTCGTATTTCCCGGCATCGATGACCGTGTCGTAGTGGGAGCCGAGGAGGAGCGGCGGCGCGGTGGGATTTGATCCGGGAAGGATGCCGCGAATGGTGCCGTCCACCGTGTGGGAGGTTTCCATTCCGCTTTCCGCCATCCAGGACAGGATCAACTCGCCCGCACTGCGGCTGGCAGGTGAGAGGAATGTCCGGGTGAGCGCGGCGGGCTGGTCGGAAATTTTCCCCAGTGCGTGCAGGCGGGTGATGGCGGTGGAGGCGGGCATGGGAAATCAACTGCCACGATAAGTGCTGTAAGCCCAGGGTGAGCAGACCAGGGGAATGTGATACGACTGCCCGGCCTCGATGGTGAAGTCGATCGGGACGACATCGATAAAGGGGGACGGCACGCCGCGGGACCGGAAATAATTTCCAACGTGGAAGAGAAGCCGGTAAGGCCCGGGCTGGAGGGAGGGGCCTTCGCGGAGCGGGGCGTCGCAGCGGCCGCCGGCGCTGGTCAGGACATCGGCGAGGAGCTTGTCGTGAAAAAACAATTGTACGCGAACACCTGCGGCAGGGACGCCAGAAGCGGTGTCGAGGACGTGTGTTGTGAGTTTGGCGTGCATGAAAGCCCCGTACTATGAGGGCGGCGAGGAGGAAGTCGAGCACATCCCGAGCCATTTTTCTGGTTCGGCTCGAAATTTGCTCCATGTTCTCCCCATGCACCCGCTGCCTACAGGCCGTGCGCTGGTCAAAGCGCTTGATTTTCGCAAGCTCCCCAAAGTGATGCTTCACGAGCATCTGGACGGCGGCGTGCGTCCCCAGACGGTGATCGAGCTGGCGCGCCAGTCCGGCTACGGCGGGCTGCCGACGAGCGATCCGGGGGAGCTGGCGGCATGGTTTCACCGCGGGGCGCAGCGGGGGAATCTGCCTGAGTACCTGGAGGGATTCGCGCACACGATCGCAGTGATGCAGCACCGGGAGTCGCTGGAGCGGATTGCCTACGAGTTCATGGAAGACATGGCTGCGGACGGCGTGGTGTATGCCGAGGTGAGGTTCGCTCCGGTTTTCCACACGCGGCGCGGGCTGACAATGGATGAGGTCGTCGAGGCGGTGGCGGCAGGACTCGCTCGGGGGGAAAAAGCCTTCGGCCTCGCGTGGGGGCTGCTGATTTGCGCGATGCGGGACCGCGACGATGCGGTGGAGATGGCGGAACTGGCGATCCGGTGGCGGGACTGCGGGGTGGTGGGGTTCGATCTGGCGGGCGGGGAGGCGGGGTTTCCTCCGAAGAAACATCTGGCCGCCTTCCACGCGATTCACCGGGCGAATTTCAACATCACGATCCATGCCGGCGAGGCGTACGGGGCGGAGTCGATCTGGCAGGCGCTGCAGTGGTGCGGGGCACACCGGCTGGGGCACGGGACCCGCCTCCTGGACGACGTCACCCGGCATGAGGACGGCACGGTGGAGCTGGGGACGCTGGCGAAGTACGTGCTCAATCACCGAATCCCGCTGGAGATGTGCCTGTCGAGCAACGTGCACACCGGAGCGTGCGCCAGCCTGGAGAGCCATCCCTTTCCACTGTTTTACCGGATGGGATTTCGCGTGAGTGTGAACACGGACGACCGGCTGATGAGCGACACAGAGCTGTCGAAGGAACTGGCCATCGCGACGGAGCTGTTCGACCTCGGGATCGACGATCTGGAAAGGCTGGCGCTGAACGCGATCAAGGGCGCCTTTGCTCCGCATGACCTGCGCGTAAGGATGATGCTGGGCACGTTGATTCCGGGCTACATGACACTGAAGGCTCAGCTGTCCGACCCGGCATTGTATACGAAGCCGCCGGTTTCGCGGTAGAGGGCGAGGACCTCCCGTGCCGAATCGCGGAGGATGTCACGCGTGACCGAGACGGGTTTGAGCGGCGCAGGGCGGGCCTCCAGGAGCGCGGCCCAGTCGTCAGGCAGCGGGCCTTCTTTGAAACCCGTGATCTCCTCCACGTCCGTGGAGCGTGCTCCGACGGCGAGCGCCTGGACGCCGGACCACCAGGTATTGCCGAAACACTGAATGCACGGCTGGGAGGAGGCGAAAAGCTCCATGGCCGGCAGGTGGGTTGCGCCGAGGTCAAAAGTTTCGAGCCGCTGCTGGGCAAGCATAAGGGCCATGGTTTCCGCGTGGGCCACGGAGGTGTGCGCGGGCACGACGATATTCACTGCGGAGGAAACGAGGAGGCCGGAGTCGCGCTCGAAGACGGCAGCGGCGAAGGGGCCGCCTGTCTTGTGCAGGACGTTCTGGCGGGAAAGCTCGATCACGAAAGCCATGCGCGCCTCACGCGAGACAAACGCTGCGGCGGGCTGGTGCTCCACAAAGGGAGGCAGCCAGTCCGGCAGGCGGAGGCTCACATGGTATCTGGCGGGCATTTTTCTGGTGAGGGCTGGTCAGGCGGGCCTCTGCGTCACTGCGGGCGGCCACGAATGGTGACAGCAGGATGGATGCCGTCCCGAGGAGAGGCTAGAGGCCGCCCTGGAGGACGTCGTTGTGTTCATTGCAAACAAGCCGCCGGGGGATGACCGGCTTGTCCGAAAGACCCCAGGCCATGATGGTGACGCGGTGGCCCTTGTTGATGAGGTGGGCCGCCCCGCCGTTGATGACGAATTCCTTCGATCCTTCGGCACCGGGGATGACGTACGTTTCCAGCCTGGCACCGGTGGTGATGGAGGCGACGAGCACCTTTTCACCCTCCCACAGGTCGGCCGCCCGCATGATGTCCAGCGGGATGGTGATGCTGCCTTCATACTGGATGTTGGCATCGGTGATGAGGGCGCGGTGGATCTTTGACTTGAGCTGTTGGCGGAGCATGGGCAAAGGCAAGAAGGCGCAGGGAGGCAGGGGCGTCAAATGCCGGAGCTGCGGTCCGGCTTGCATGGGCGCGCTGCATGGCCAGGGTGGGGGCATGACGAAACCGGAAACAATCGGAGTGCTGGGGCTGGGAATCATCGGGAGCCGGGTGGCGCAGAATCTGGCGAAGGCCGGGTTCGGCGTGGCCGTGTGGAACCGGACGCGGAAGGAGTTTCCTGGATTTCTCCCGAGCCCGGCGGACGTGGCGCGGGCGGCGCAAGTGGTGCAGGTCTTTGTGACGGACGGGCCGGCGCTGCTGGCGCTGATCGAGGCGATGGGTGCGGAGCTGACGCCGCACCACGTGGTGGTGAACTGCTCGACCATTTCCCTGGAGGCGACGCAGGCGGCGGCGGCGCGGGTGGCGGAGCTGGGTGCTGCGTTTCTGGACGCGCCCTTCACTGGCAGCCGCGGAGCGGCGGAGGCGGGGCAGCTGACCTACTACGTGGGCGGCCCGCAGGCCGTGCAGGAGCGGGTGCAGCCGGTGCTGGCGGCCAGTGCGAAGACGATCCTGCCCGTGGGCGGGGTCGGCCAGGCGACGGTGCTGAAGATCGCGACGAACATGATCTCCGCCACCACGGTGGAAATCCTCTCCGAGGCGATGGGCGTGGTGACGGCGCACGGGGTGAGCCTCGAGAGCTTCGCATCGGCGATGGACAACAACGCGTGCAGCTCCGGGCTGACGAAGATGAAAATCCCGTCCATCCTGGCGGGAGACTACACTCCCCATTTTTCGTTAAAAAACATGCTCAAGGACGCGCGGCTGGCGCAGGATCTGGCCTTTCAGGCCGGGCTGGAGGTGCCGGCGCTGAGTGCTGCGGCTCAGCGCATGGCGGCGCTGGCGGGCCGGGGGCGCGGGGAGGAGGACTACTCCGTGCTGGCGGTGAACTACGTGCCTGCGGCGGGTGGCCCGGCGGCTTGACAGGCGGGGCATTCCGGCGCAGTAACCGGTCATGATTCTCACCGGCATTGGCGACGAGGCGGGCAGCCCCCTGCAGACACAAATCCGCGCTACCCAGACCCTGGGCTGGCGGCACATCGAGATGCGCAACGTCCAGGTGGGCGCGCATCCGGTGAAGAACCTCCACGACTTGGAGGAGGCCGCCTTTGAGCAGCTGGTGGACGAGCTTTCCGCCGCCGGGGTGTCCATTTGCGGTTTCGGCTCGGTCATTGGGAACTGGGGCCACAGCATCGAGGACGACTTCAGCATCACCGAGGGGGAAATCAGCCGCGCCATCCCGAAAATGCAGCGCCTGGGCACGAAGATGATCCGCATCATGAGCTACAAGCCGCGCCTGGACGCGGAGGGTCGCGACCTGCCGGACCAGATGGCAGAGGAGAGGTTCCGGCGGCTTCGGGAAATCAAGAAGCGCTTTGATGACGCGGGCATCACGTGCGTTCACGAGAACTGCATGAACTACGGCGGACTCTCCATCACACACGCCCTCAGACTTCTGGAAAACGTGCCCGGCCTGCGCTGGGTCTACGACACAGGCAATCCCGTCTTCAACGAGGACCGCGACAACCCCGGCCACCGCCAGGACTCGTGGGCCTTCTACCAGGCGGTGAAGCCGCACATTTCCCACGTTCACGTGAAGGACGGCGTGTGGAATCCGGCGAAAAAAGACTGCGACTACAAGTTCCCCGGCGAGGGCGACGGCCAGGTGGTGCGCATCGTGGAGGACCTGGTGAAGACGGGGTACGACGGGTTTATTTCCATCGAGCCGCACGTGAGCGTCGTCTTCCACAGCCTGACTGCGGATGACCGGGATCCGGAAGAAAAGGCGCGCGAGCAGTTCGAGAGCTACGTCGCCTACGGGCGGCAGCTGGAGCAGATCATCCAGAAGGCAAAGGGCGTGTGAGCACGCCGGCCGCCAGCACCTTCGACGTCACCTTTCTCGGCACCGGTACGTCCGTGGGCGTGCCCATGATCGGGTGCGAGTGCCCGGTCTGCCAGTCCACCGACCCGCACGACCAGCGGCTGCGGGCCTCCATCTACGTGGAAACGCCGGAGGCGGCGTGGATAGTGGACACGGGTCCGGATTTCCGCACCCAGTGCCTGCGGGCAAAGATCAAGCGGGTGGACGCCATCCTGCTCACGCATCCCCATAGCGATCATATTCTCGGCTTTGACGACGTGCGGCGCTACACCGTGCCGCAGGACGCCGTGATGCCGGTCTACGCCACCGCCTCCTGCCTCGCGGCGGTGCGGCGGGTTTTTGACTTTGCCTTCAATGGCGAAAACCGCTGGATCGGCTACCTGAAGCCCGAGCCGCATGAGATTCACGGCCCCTTCCAGATCGGCGAAACGGTGATCACTCCCCTGCCCGTCGTTCACGGCCGGGTGGAAACGATCGGGTTTCTCTTTTCCCGGCACGGCCGGAAACTGCTGGCCTACATCCCTGATGTGAAGGAGATCCCGGACGCCACCGTGGCGCTGATGATGGACGTGGAGGTGCTCGTCATCGACGCGCTGCGCTACACGGACCACCCAACCCACATGAGTTTCCCCGAGACCACCGCCATGGTGGAAAGAGTGCGGGCCCCGCGCGCGTGGTTCACCCATTTTCAGTGCCAGATCGGCCACGCCGCCGCAGAGGCCCTGCTGCCGCCCCACATCCGGCCGGCGTATGATGGGCTGAAGCTGAGTCTGCCGCTGGACCGGGCTGCGCGATAAATGTGTCGCTGGATTCCTTGGAAGTTTTAAAAAATTCTAGCCATCTCGCCATCGCCGGGTATTCTCGCGGCCGAGGCAACTTCCAATCCAACTCAGCTACTATAAATACAACCATTAGACCCGGCAGCCCCACGAAGGCGACGCAGTTGCGAATTCGATGCGCATTGTGCCCGGCACAATTCATTCACGCCGTCTGGATTGGAATCCTTTTCGCAGTGGCCTGCTGCGGCAGGCTTACTGGGGCGCCGGCTGCGGAGTTCCTTGCCCATTTTGAGATGGATGCGCAGCACCGAGTCTTTCTCTGCTATCCCTGTCAGGCATGGAACGAGTACGTTGTGGAGACGTCTCAGGACTTGGTAAACTGGGAGCCCGTCTTTCAACAAGTGGTCACGAGCGTGGAGGAAAGCCGCTGGTACGCCTTCGACAAAACGGTCGCTCCACCATCCGGGACCTCAAACGGGCCGCCACCGGCAATCATCCCGTACCGCTTCCGGCACTTCGTGCTGAGACCCACTCGTGCTGCAGGGGGCCAAAACATTGTCTGGCAGGCCACCTGGCGTGCCAGAATTGACGGCGCAGACACGGAATGGGTTTACGAAATTCCGCCGGTTAAAATCAGGCCGGTACATCGCCTGACCGCCACCGCTGGGGCTCTGTTCGAAGATTCTCCGGCAACGACCAGGTGGTTTGCCCAGGCCGTCGTGATCGAGCCTCCCACCGGTACGCCGCTGTCAGTGCCCGCCACGCCAAGCCCTCTCATTTACCCTCCATCGTTGAATGCCGACTTTGAAATGCTCAATATGTTGCTGGCCAGCATATTTCCCGAGCTTCCTTCCGGTGTGACGGAGCCCCCGCCAATCCCAAACGTGGCGATCCCCAATGCACCTCCGGGCATCGCCGGGGCCTTCTACCGCGTCCGTGAGGTGAGCGATTCGGATGGGGACGGCATCCCAAATGTCTGGGAGTTGGCTTTTTCCAATCAGGGGTTTGATCCTTTTAGGGCTGATTCAGATTTTGACGGATTTGTAGACACCCTGCCTGCTGCTGCCAACGTTACTTTTCCCGCCTCAGCTGATGGGGCGAGCCACCCTTTGGTCGATCCAGACAATTCATCCAGCTATGATGCAGTCTATCTGAATGCCAGGAGCGCAAAAATTTGGATGGGGCCGCCACAGGCGGAGCACCTTTTTTACACTGAAGCCAGGCACGGCTGGGGGGATGAGGCATCTCTTGGCGAAGCTGGTACTAGACATCTTGTACGATTCATAATGTTCATAATCATGTTTATAAATACCATACTGTACTTTTGACCGTACTGTGCCAATAAGTTGAGGATGACACTCTATTTGGACACCCGAAACAACATTTCCGAATTCCGCCGAAT
>JANOAS010000019.1:0-3426 GCA_031411255.1 bacterium | reverse complement strand
CGCAGGATCACGAGTGGGAGTGGGGCCGGGAGCGGAAGAGGTCGGATCGGACTTGGCGTGTGTCGTGGTCATGCCCCTCCCCTACGCGGCGGGGCGGCGGCAGGCACGGGTTTCAAGACGGTGCTGGCGGTGACGCTTACGATGGACGAGGGGTGCCGCTGCGTGGGGCGCGCCGGCCGCAGCGAGCTGCGAGCCGGACGGCGGCAGCCAGCTTCCGCAGTCCACGGCCTGCGGCGGCCTGCTTCCCGTTCCACCTGTCGAGGGCGCCCTACTTCGGGGAAAAGGCTTTCCCCTCACCGCCCCGGCCCGCGCGCGTCACCGAAGGTTTAACCTTTTCCGGCCTACGCAGCGGATCGCGAAACCAAGATTAGCTTCGGGCGCCTGCCCAAAGCTAGCCTGAGTTGTTCGTCCGGGTTCTCGCGGTGGTTTGACGTCGAGTCATCGGTTTCTGAATTCCTTTCGAAGCCGCTTGATGTCGATCTTCGTTGTTGATCCCACATTATCCGATCCATATTGATTCACAAATGTCATTGAATCAAAGCTGCTGGCGACGAAAGCAACGAACACAAGCTCGTTCATGTCTAGATCCGTGTCTGCTCCTGATAGATATGCACTGAGATTCTTGTGCCACCTCTGCGGCTCGTAGCTCGATGGTAGACTTACCAAAGGCCCTAAATTAGTAGCCATCAGATCGGAGCCATTCCTCCAAGCAATCTTGTCGGTCCGTGCGCGGTGAAGCGCGGTGCCGCCTGCACCCCAAATTAGCTTGGTCCGGTCATCGACGAAGTAGCGAAGAAAGTCATCTCGAAGTTCCTCGACATACTCGGTGTGGACAAGTGGAGAAGGCAAGCTCTTGCCTGCCTGTACGCGCTGGAACCGAGTGGCCCAAGACGGAAAGTCGCGCATCCGGCTAATCACAAGATTAGTCTTGAACAGGATTAGGTATCCTATCACGACAACTAGGACTGCGATGAGGATATGCTTAAGTCTTTTAGGCATCACTGATGACGTGTTGGTTAGGTGAACGATTAAGCGATAGAAACCTTACTAGCGGGGGCCAACTTTGATCGCGGTTTTGAGGTTGACTGAAGGTGCAGCATCGAAAATAGAGGGGCTAGTCGGGGTTGGCATCCGCGCCTCGTTCGGCTTCATTCGTGAGTGTTTTTGTTCATACTTCGACCTTCCAGAATGCCTTCATAGCAGCTTCAAGCTGATGAAGTGCTTGCACGGCACTATTAT
This sequence comes from bacterium, assembly GCA_031411255.1. Classification (GTDB taxonomy): domain Bacteria; phylum Verrucomicrobiota; class Verrucomicrobiia; order Verrucomicrobiales; family V1-33; genus JANOAS01. Next base: position 2,187 of record JANOAS010000019.1, on the reverse strand, counting down.
ATCGCTTCGGCAGCCCATCATGCAGCTCCACCTTCCCGTGCAAATGCAGATGAATGGTGTTCCGATACTCTCGCAGCTCATGAAGTCGATCACGTAAAGGCTGTTTGATGACGCCCTTCGAATTAAGCAGGTCAATGCCCTTTTAAAACTTTCCGTCTGCTGCCATCCATGATCGTTGAACGGTGAACTCGTGCGAGAGAGTCTCAATCACGCAAATGACAGGAATAGTGCAGTGCCACTCCCAGACAGTGCCCGCAGTCAGGCCAATACTCCAAACATTGAGATTCCAGCGGTTGATGTCGCAAAGCTGGAGAACACAAGCCAACGTTCGTCGGCGAGCGCTCGATATGTATGGGTAACGCTCATGGCATGATGAAATAGTTCGGATATATCCTCTCGGAAAATCAGCCTTGATCGGCTTCTTGGTCTCAGTCCAAGCAGCAGTGAGTTGGGAGGCAAGCTCCTCAAACTGGAGCCGGAGCTTGGCTATTTCTTGTGGAGTCATCTAGGGACGCTATTAGTTGGGCGAACATGTCCCTCGGCGACAAAAACGGGGGTTTTTGCTGAGCGCCTTTATGGGCGGCGGATTTGTCGGTTGATGATGAAGAGTTAGCATGAGAGGTGGACGGAGTGTCGCTTTGTGGGGTTGTTTTCGGCGGAAAGCGGCAGATCTGGCTATTTGCGCGGCTCTGGGGGCCATAGGCGACCTGTCGGATTTTCATGAGGCGGTCGGGTCATTAGGTGAGGTTATGCGATCCGGTGTCGGAGCGGCAAGGGGTTTCCTCTGGAGGAGGCGGATTTTTTTTCGGATGCGAAGTGGAGGGCTCGGGGTGATGGGCACCGGCATGGGGCGCGCGGGCTTGGGGTGCGTGTGCCGCAGGGGGCTGCGAGCAGTTCGGCGGCAGCCAGCTTCCGCAGTCCACGGCCTGCGGCGGGCTCGTGTGGTTCCTTTGTAGGGCGGGGCCAGTGGGGCGCGAGAGGATGCTGGCGGAGTCAAGACCGCCGCCCGGCCAGGGAAGCACCGGGCGGCGGTGTGTCGGTTCACGCGCCGGTCACGGGCGGGCGATGACCACGGTGGCGCTGGTGCGTTCGTTGCCCTCGGCGGTGATGGCGTAGACGCGGTAGCTGCCGGTGACACCAGCGACGGGCAGGCCGGCAAGCGTCTCGAAGCGGGAGGGGCTGCCGACGTTGATGGAGCCGGCGATGCTTTCGTCGTCGGCGTTGTACTCGGGGCCGGGGACGTAGCGCAGCTCGTGGCGGGCGACGGTGGTGCTGGGGCTGGGGGTGAACTCGATGACGGCCAGGCCGAGGGGGACGTCCCAGTGGCCGGTGGCGTTGGCGGGCTCCGGGGTGCCGCCGGGCAGCGGGGAGTAGCGCGGGATGGTGTCCAGCAGCGGGTGGTTCGGCGCCAGGCGGGCGCCAGGGCCGTCGCGGTAGTCGACGAGGATCGGGCGCACCTGGTTCTGGATGCCGTTCCGGAAGGACCGGGCGTTGTCCAGCGGGATCTGCGCCGCCTTGAGTGTTAACTGCGCGGTTTTCAGCAGCGCCAGCTCCGCGCTGAAGTTCGCCTGCGTGTAGGGCGGCGGGATGGGCACGGCGGCGGTGGGCTTCGTGGCCAGGGTGATGGGGGTGGTGGTGCCGTTGGGCGGCGGGGTGCCGTTCAGGCGCAGCCAGATGTCGGAGACGTCGTCCAGGGCGCTCTCGATGAGGGAGGGTTGGGTCGATGCGGAGGGCAGGTCCGGCAGCATGGCGGCGTAGGGTGAAGGCCAGAAGGTTCTCACGTTGTCCGCCAGCTGGGCGGCGCGGCCGAGCAGGGCGGTGCGGCGGGCGGCCTGGTCGGCGCGGGCAAACTCGACGGCGTTGAGCTTCACCTCCACATCCGTCCGGCTGGCCGCCAGCTGGGTGCGCAGTCCGTTCAGGGTGCTGATCGTTCGGTTGCCTTCGAGGATGAGCGCCGGGACCGGCGCGATGAAGACGGCGTTCACTGACGCCCAGTGCGCCGCAAAGAGGTCGATGGTGGGCAGGTAGGAGGAGGGGCCGGTGATGGGGGGTGCGACCGCAAAATCATGTAACATCACGCGGCTTTTTGTGTTACAATGCCCCGCCAAAGCCCTGCCCAGCGCTCTCCCGCGCTGTGGGCCAGCGCCCGCAGTTTGAGGACGTGTCCGGCCATGGTAAATCCCCATG
>JANOAS010000018.1:0-6747 GCA_031411255.1 bacterium | reverse complement strand
GTGTGCGCCCCGGGGTGCGGGCATCGTCGAAGGCTGAAAACTTGGCAATCAACACTTTGACAGCCTCTTCACCGGGGGCGGGGGGTGTGCTGGAAGACTCTGTGGTGGGCGCAGGAGGCGTGGGATGGGTGGATTTAGTGGAACTCATCCACAGTTTAGATAGTCATTATGGTAATTTGTACAGAACAATTTTTCAATACTTGATTTCCATAACAAACCGGTGCTGGCCATACGTAAGCCCTGCCCGGAGTTCGTCCGCAGGCGGGGCGGGGACGGCGGGCTGGGCGGGTGGCTCGCCACCGCGCAGGGTGGCGGTGAGGAAGGTGAGCACGACCTGGCGCGGGGTGGCCGGGTTTTCCTCCGCCCAGACATCGGCATTGCCGGACATGCCGGCCAGCCGCGTCTGGCCGGGCCGGAGGTAGAGGGTGCAGTCGACGCTTTGGGTTAGGAAGAGGGGCTTCTTCACCTCCGTGCGCGGACCGCCAGGGCTTGGACGGTCGAACTCCGCTGCGGGCCAGGCGTCCAGTTTTTTCAAATCGACGACGTCCGGCTCGAAGCTCACCTCGATGACCGGACTGGCAGCCGGACCGTAGACGCTGGATTGGGATTCATGGAGGGAACCGACATTTTTCGTCTCGAAAGTCGTCGGCCGCAGCTGAGGGGGCTCCGGGTGTGGATCATGCTCGACGGGATAGATGAACTCGGTGATGGCGCGGAGATGGGTGTTTTGGCCGCCGCGGCAGGAGCTTTCCTGATCGAGGAGAACGGTGGCCTGGTCCTCGGTGGCCAGTTTTTCCAGGAGGGTGAGCAGGGCGGCGTCGTGCTGCGGGGCGGTGGTAAGGAGCGACTGCCGGACGAGGCGCTCCTCCACCTGGTAGACGGTGGTGTGCAGGGGGATCTCGGCATTTGTCCAGGCGGTGTTGGGATCGGCGACTGCCGGGGATGTCTTTGCGGGGGGCGGCGGTGGGGATGTCTGAACCGGCGGGGCAAACGGGTCCGCACCAGTGACGGGGGCGGCGTCCAGTCTGGCGGAAAGGAGCAGCACGAGGAGCGTGGACTTCAGGGTGAGGGTGGACATGGCGGGAGTGGGGAAAGGAGCCTATTGATTGGGCAGGAGGGTGAGAAAGACGAAGGCGCGACGCGGGGGGCCGGTGTTCTCCGGATCGGCGGAGCGGGGGATGAGGCAGGTGGCGGCCATGCGCGTCTGGCCGGAGGAGATGAGGAGGGTGGCGTGGGAGGAGAGGACGTGGAAATTCGGCTGTTTCAGCCCGATCTCGCCCTTGCCTGCCCCGAGGGCGGTGTCCACGGGCCAGAGCTGCCAGGTGGGCGGGGCCAGGTGGTGATCCACGGCGAACTCTACGGCGTGCGGCCGGCCCGGGTCGGCGCGGGACAAATCGATCTCCACGGTGGTGCCGACGTTTTTTGTTTCAAAGGAGGAGTGGACCGGAGTGCCGTCCTCCTCGAAGTCGAATTCGGTCGGGTAGGGGGTCTCTGTGATGCGCTCGAACTTTGCACGTTTCCCCTCATCGACGATGAGGTCCAGCGGCTCGGGGGGATCTGTGGCGGCGGCGCGTACGGCGGTGAGGAGGGCGGCGTCATCGGCGCTGCGGTGGCGGAGGCGGTCCGCCCAGTCGGCCTCGGGCAGGGTGAAGATCTCCGTCCGGACGCGCCACTGGCCGGTGGCGGCGGGCAGTCCGGCGCGGGGTGGGCGGGGCGCGGGGCTGAGGGTGACGGGCGGCCCGGCGGCGGTTCCGGATTTCCCCCCGCCCAGCAGGTGGGCCAGCCCCCAAACGGCGGCCCCGGCGATGACGAGGGCGGCGGCAGCGGCGGCGGCGAGCTTCCGCCAGCCGAGCCGGAGGACGAGGGCGGCGAACCCACTGGCAGCGGCCCCGGCGGAGGTGCCGGCCCCGGCCCATGAGGTGGTGGCGAGGGCGGCGGCCAGACCGGCGGGCGGGGCGGTCACGCCCTCCGCCGTCAGGCAGGCGGCGAGGGCGGCGGCGCCCACCTTGGCCCCGCGGCGGCCGAGGCGGGTGCGGAGTTTTTCCAGAGCGCGGGTGATGCGCTTGCGGGCGGCCTCCTCGCTCAGACCCAGGGCGTGGCCCACGGAGCGGAGGTCCTGTTTTTCAAAAAAGCGGAGCAGCAGGGCCTGGCGGTCGGCGGCGGGCAGTTCGTTGAGCGCGGCGTCCAGATGCGGCGTCAGGTGCTGCCACGGGTGGGTCTCGGGGTCTCCTGCGGTCATGGCAGCGGCCTCCTGTTCGCGGCGGCGGCGGCGGACCTCGCCGCGCACGGCCTTGGATGCGGTGAAGGTGGTGTGCCGGTGCAGCCAACCGGCCAGCCGCACCCCGGGAGGGAGCGAGCGCCCTTTGCGCGCCAGATCGACAAAGACGAGCTGCGCCACATCTTGGGCGAGCGCGGCATCCCCGCCGGCGACCCGCAGCGCTGCGGACCAGACAAGGGGGAGAAAGGCCTCCACCACGCGGCGGAAGGCGTGCTCCGAGCCGGTGGCGCGGAAATCATCGAAGGCTGAAGTGTCATCGTCGGGCATGGGATGGGGGAGTGGGTGGAGCGGCCCGCCAGCCAGTTGAGCCTGGCCGCGGTCCGGTGTCACCTTCCAAGAACCCGCCGGGGGAGCGAAGCGGACAGATTTCTTTTCTGCAGCGGCGGGGCGGCCGGTGCCGGGAGGGGAGGGGGAGCGCGGCGGGTTGCTGCGGTGTCCGGCGCTCTTTGACTGGCCCCGGATTCACCCTGCGGGACGTCTTGACAATGACCTCAAAGAAGCGAAATAAATCCAGGAAGTTGAAGAGTGACGACTGGCTCCGCACGTTGAACTATGAAAGTCTTAAATCGCAAACCGGTGAAAACCAAAAGTCCGCTCCGGGCGTGCCTCCGGCGGGCGGCAGCTCTGCTTTTTATCCTTCAATCTTCAGCTTTCCTCCTTTCCGCTCAAAACCTCCACCTCGGAGACCTCGACGACGATGGCGTCGTCACCGTGCGGGATCTCGCCTTGCTCAATGACCACATCAGTGGCACGCCTTCGCTGCTGGCGAGTCCCGGCCCGTTCGATGCCTCCCACGCCCTCCTTGCGGACATGAACAAGGACGGTGCCATCAACTCCGCCGACCGGGACGAACTCATCAAGGAAATCCTCCAGTCCCGCACCCCGGAGTCCCTCCCGCTCGGCACTGTGCGCTTCACCTCCCCGGCCTCGGGCGAGGGAGATGTCGCCCTCACCCGGGAGACCATCCTCCACTTCACCGTCCCCCTCAGCCTCACCGCCACGCTGGATACCACCCAGTTCTACGCGGAGTTCGCCGGCCAGCGCCCGCTCAGCCGTGTGGAGATTTCCCCCGACCGGAAAAAAGCAACCCTCTTCTACCAGCAGCCCCTCCCGGCCAATTCCCGCCTCAAAATCACCTTCGACGCCCCGGCCCTCACCGACCTCCTCGGCCGCCCCTTCGATGCCGATGGCGACGGCACCTCTGACGGCATTTACCGGATGAGCTTCGATACCTCCACCACCGCCCCTATCGGCATCACGGGTGTCACCGGCCAGATCCTTGCTGCCGCTCCCGTCGGCAGCGCCACCGTCCCGCCCGGCTGGGTGCCCGTCCCCGTCCCCGGCGTCACCATCACCGTGGACGGAGCCGAGGAAACCCTCCGCACCACCAACGGACCCGATCACCGCTTCACCCTCAGCCCCTGCCCCTGCCCCAACGGCACCTTCTTCGTCCACATCGATGGCCGCACTTCCCCGCTCAGCGCCTGGCCAGCGGGCGACTACTATCCCCCGTGGGGAAACAATGGGAAGCCATCGCGGGCAAAACCGACAACCTCGTCTCCGGCACCGTCCCCAATTACCCGCCCTACGCCTGTGCCGGAACGCTGAAAATCGTCTGTGCCTTGCAGGACGACTGCTGTAGCTTATTTAATTAATCGAAGATTACAACGTGAGCCCGAAGAATATTGCTATTATCAGTCATGGAACGTGGGGAAGATCCAGTCCATTTGCTTTTCCGAATTCGGATTTTTGCCGCGAAATAGTAGACTACACCGGGGGAACATTAGAGTTTCGACGGTTTCAATGGTCAGGTTCAAACAGCACGCGAGCAAGATTGAATGCTTCTAAGGAGTTGGCTGATTATTCAAATGCTTTACGCGCATCGCATCCTGGATCTAAGATTTTTTATATCGCACACAGCCACGGAGAGATGGTGGGACTGTATGCTTACGGTTTCATGGACCAACCTTTTGACGGTCTATGTTGTCTAAGTACTCCATTTTTGATCCCAACCGCACGGGATTGGCGATCTATGGTCAGATATCATGGCATGCCACTCTTTTTCCCGCTATTGATCGTTCTGGCGGTGATGGGAATCCCGCTCATGTTTTTGCAATTAACTCTTGGAATCGCGCTCTTCCAATTGGCGCTGCTATTTCTCGCGGTCAGGAGAATGTTAATAGGGGCTGACCCTACTCGGTTCGAGGTCTCGACAATGGCCATTTTCAAGCGACTACATCCGGCTCATTTTTGCCCACGAATAATAGCTTTCATTGAGGAAAAATTTAAACACTGGGCAACACTTAATGAAGTAAATGGAATGAAACGGCTGAGGCTTCCTTCTAATGTTATAAACCCGTTGATCATTGCATTTCAAAGCGATGAGGCATTGAACACCTTGCATGCAAGTCTCGCCATAGGTGATCTTCCATACAAATTCATCCCGCTATTTCTAAATGTTTCCATTATAATATGGCTGCCTATTGCCGCTCTTGCCGCCGCGCCACCCATTATTTCTGTGTTTACTGGGAATGACGGGCTTTTTGATAACTACTTTCGTTTAATTGATTTTGTATATAAATCAATTCCGCCTCTTCTTTTTATTTACGCGACCTCTGTTGCCCTCATTCCTCTGTGTTACTGGTTTAGTTACATCCTCAGGTTGCTTCCAGTTGCTATTGGCTCGAGTGAAGGAGGGCTAGGAGAGTCGCTATTTATTCGCCTAGCTCCGTCCAAAGATTTGCCCGGGGGGGGTGTAATTCCTCGCAAAGGAAATCTGCGGGGCGTCATAAATCATTCAGTAGCATACCACGACCCTAGGGTGAGGAAAGAGATAGCAGAGTGGATTATGGGATGCGCCGAGGGATAGGGAACAGGAGCGCACACTCAGGTGCAGGGAGCTGCGGGGACTATGATTGTGGACATTTCCGTGCCGGATGCCCCGCAGTTTCTCCGGCTGATCAAGCTGAGGAGCACCGTGCGCAGCGTGGCGGCGGCGGAGGGGATCGCCTACATCGGGCTGGAGGATGGCCGGGTGGCGGCAGTGGACATGATCACGGGGCGGCTGATCGGCTCGACCAATCTGGGGGCGGCTCCGCATGATTTGGCGGTGGGGAAAGGCGTCATTTATGCCGTGGTGCCCGGAGCCGTGAAGGCCCTGCCGGTCACGGCCACGGGATTCGGCACCGCGGGGAGCGCCCCGCTGAGTGGCAATGCCCCGAACACCACCGCCCGCTTCCGTCTCTTCAAGGGAACCAACCGCCTCTACGCCACGCACCGCAGCGGGGTCACGGCCTACGATATTTCCACCCCGGCGGCTCCTGCGCTGGTGCAGGACAATGCCACGGCGGCGCTCGGCTGGGGCCATCTGGTGGCCACGGGATCGAATCTCGCGGTGGCCACGCTGGGGGCGAATGCGCCGGACGATGTCTCGCTCTACGACCTCGGGCCGAATGGGGCGCAGTTGAATTTCCTCACCACTTTCGCCACGCCCGGAGCGGCCACCGCCCTCAGCATTTACAATGGCCTCGCCTACGTGGCGGATGGCACCGCCGGGGTGCAGGTGGTGAACTTCCGGGCCTTCGATACCGCCCGCATTCCGCCGACTGTCACGCTGGCGGCGGAGACGCCGGGCACCACGGCGGAGGAAGGCCGGTTCCTGCCGGTGGTGGCCACGGTCACGGACGATGTGCAGGTGCGGAATGTGGAGTTCTTCGTGGATGGCCAGCGGGTGGAGACGGACGGGAATTTTCCCTTCGAGGGCCGACTGCTGGCTCCGCGCATCGTGCCGGGGAAGACCAGCTTCACCGTGCAGGCCCGCTGTGCCGATACCGGTGGCAATGCCGCCTTCAGCAATACGCTCACCTTCACCCTCACGCCGGATACGCAGAGCCCATCCGTGCTCAGCTTCGCCCCGGGGAAGGACGCCCTGCTGGCCACGGCGTCCGGGTTCAGCGTGCGCTTCACCGAGCCCGTGGCCGCCGCCTCGCTCAATGCCTCCAGCGTCTATTTCTGGTCCGCCGGGGCGGATGGCTACGCGGGCACCGATGACGATGCCCGCCTGCCTGTCTCCCTGCTGCCTGCCACGGATGGCAGTGGCACCTTCCGCGAGACAGCGTCCTTCCAAACCGCCGCCCCGCTACCGCCGGGCCGCTACCGCGTGCTGCTCACGCTGGGCATCACCGATGCCAAGGGCAACGCCCTCGCCGCTCCCTTCTCCTCCACCTTTCAGGTCATCTCCGGCTCCGATGCCGATGCCGACGGCATCCCGGACAACGTGGAAGCCACCCTCGGCCTCGACCCGCAAAATCAGGACTCCAACGGCAACGGAATAGACATCTTGTACGATTCATAATGTTCATAATCATGTTTATAAATACCATACTGTACTTTTGACCGTACTGTGCCAATAAGTTGAGGATGACACTCTATTTGGACACCCGAAACAACATTTCCGAATTCCGCCGAAT
>JANOAS010000017.1:0-2125 GCA_031411255.1 bacterium | reverse complement strand
CGCGGCAGGAAAGGTAGGGCGCTTGGTCCTCCAAGCGCCGCAACGCACCAAGCCAGCGGGGCACCCGGCGCGGGGCGCTGCAGCGGCTGGAGGACCAGCCTGCCCTACCCTGGCGTGTGATGGACGCGGCAGAAAAGGTAGGGCCGCTCGGTCCTCCAAGCGCCGCCACGCACCAAGCGCGGTGCCCCCGCCCTCGGTGCCCCGCCCCCGGTGCGCGCCGGCCGCAGCCAGCTGCGAGCCGGCAGCAAGCTTCCGCACTCCACGGTGGATCCCGCCACAGGCTCTCCCCCACCTCTCCACCCGGGCGGCATTCCCCGTCGCCAGCCACCTTCCCCTGCTGGTCGCGGCAGGGAAACCGGGAAACCCAGAAAATACAGGCGGCCCGGGCCCTACCGCTTCCGCTTCTTGTTAAACTTCTCGGCATCGTAGCCGACGTAGGTGCGGCCGTTGACGATGACGGAGTATTTGCCTTTGTGGGTCCTGGCGACTTCGGCGAGCATGGAGGAGACTTCGCCGGGTTCGCCCATGACGATGGTGTTGATCGCGATGTTGTCGGCGCCGCCGTCTTTGAGGGTTTTTTCGAGGTCGTCGGCGTCGTCGGCGTCGCCGTCGGTGAGGAGGAAGATGACTTCGGGTTTCGGGTCGAGGGCGAGGGCGACTTTGAGGGCGGGGCACCAGGCGGTGCCGAGGCCGCCGTCGCCGAGTTTCATGGCTTCCACCTCTTTAAAGACCTTCCCCCGGTTCTGCGGGGTGCCGGAGATCCACTCGGCCTTGGGGCGCTTTTCGCGGTCGAAGTTCGGGGTCTGTCCACCCAGCCAGGCGGGTCCGGCGAAGTAGATGACGGAGAAGTACTGCTCCGCGGTGACGGAGGTGCGCAGGGAGCGCATGAGTTCGGCCTTGAGGAGGTCGATGCGGGCCACCTTGCCCGCGTCATCGATGGACCCGAGCATGGAGGCGGAGAAATCGACGAGAAAGGCGACCCGTTTTCCCCGCCCGACGCCGCCGAAAAAGTGAACAGCCGAGCCGCCGCCACCCCCGCCAAAGGTGCCGATGCCCATGCCCTCGCCGATGCCGATGGTGGAGATGTCGCTGTCCATGGCATTGCTGACCACGGGGACGGGCAGGGAAACGGCGGAGGAGAGGGCATCCGTGGCCACCATGCCGCTCACAACGGCTCCGCCGCCGCCGGCACTGGGCACGCCGATGCTGACGGTCTCGGCCTTGCTCGATCCATCATCAGCCGGGGCTTCGTTCATGGCGCTGATGGAGTCGACGGGCTTGGTCTCATTCAGCTTCACCACCACCGCCGCCAGGGCCGCGGCGATGAGCACGTGGATGAGCACGGACGCCGCCATGGAAACCCAGCGCTCACGCTTGACGCGCTTTTCCTCAACCTCCCGCGCCGCCTGCTCCGCCTCCAGGCGCTTCTTGATCTCGTCCTCCGTGCCAGGGCCGGCCGGGGCGTCGGGCTTGGCGGCTTCTGGTTTCTCCTCCGGTTTCCCGGTCGCCGCAGCCGCTGGTTTCGGCTCCGCCACCGCGTCGGGGGCGTACTCCGCAACTGGCGTCTCCGGCGCGGGCTGGGGAGCGGCGACGGGCTCCGGCTGCCGGGCCAGAGTCTGCTCCACCACAACTTTGGCCGCCGGTTTCGACTCCGTGACAAATGCCCCCGGCACCGCCTGCACCAGCCGCATCCGCAGCAGGGCGGTTTCCCGGTTTTTTGGGATCTCCGGCGCCTCCTGAAACACGCGGACGGCATCGGTCCCCTTCCCGCTGTCCAAAAGCAGGTCGATCAAGGCACGGCGCGTCTCCCACCTCTCGGGGCGGTTCTTCAGGGAATTGGTGAGGGTATTAATCGCGCGATCCAACGGCCCGGACTGTAGTGGACATTTTCTCCCCGCCAAGCACGACTTGGCCGGGAACGAAGGTTTCCGCCGCTGTGTGCGGGGAAAACGGAGTGGGCAGAGGTCGAAAAAAGGCAAACCGCGAATAGACATCTTGTACGATTCATAATGTTCATAATCATGTTTATAAATACCATACTGTACTTTTGACCGTACTGTGCCAATAAGTTGAGGATGACACTCTATTTGGACACCCGAAACAACATTTCCGAATTCCGCCGAAT
>JANOAS010000016.1:0-22367 GCA_031411255.1 bacterium | reverse complement strand
AACCGCAAGGAGGGTTTCCACGACCATGTCATGCTGGTGGCAGCGTCTCTCTACAATCACCGGCGCGCCTGCCGCAACGAGGTGGCCAAGTCGCTGTTTTTCTGATATTAACACAATCGCTATTCATGCAAGATGTCTAATCACCGACAGCGCCGAAGACTTCGACAGCGACGGCCTCAGCAACGCCTGGGAACTCCGCTACGGCTTTGATCCACGCCTGCTGGACTCGAACGCCAACGGCACCAACGACAACTTCGAGGATACCGACCGCGACACCCTGAACTCCCTCCAGGAAATGGCCGCAGGTAGCGATCCCACCAAGGCCGACACCGACAATGACGGCTGGCCGGATCAGGTGGAGGTGGAGTTTTTCTCCAATGCGGCCGATGCCAAGTCGAAGCCACTCAGCCTCTTCGTCAGCCAGCCCCCGACCACCGTCGCCATCATCGGCGGCGGGACGAATGTCTCCGCGCCGCCCGTGAATATCGCGATCATTGGCGGTGGGACCACCGTCGGCACCCCGCCCGTCCAAATCAAAATCGGCACTCCATAGCTATCCATCCGCACCCATTTCAAACCAACTCCAAGCCATGAAACGACGCTTCTTCTATTTCATCCTGCTCGCTGCCGCTCTGGCCACTGCGCCGGTTGCTTCTGCTCAGCAAGGGACCTTCAACTGCGGGAGCAACGGGAGCTACGGGGCGATGAATATCACGACGAACACGACGCTTCAGTTGCCGCCCGATGGGGTTTTCCACTGCACTACGGTGACAGTTTCAGCACCTCTTAACTTCCAGAAGAATGCCCATAACACTCCTGTTTTTATCTTAGCCACAGGAGCCGTGACAGTCTCGGCCAAAATCGACGTGAGTGGATCAGATTGCGGCGAGTTCGATACCATAGGTGGATCAGGAGGTCCCGCGGGGTATGATGGTGGAAATGGTGGACCAAATCCTGGTCCAGGATTTGGTCCCGGAGGCGGCAAGATAGGAGCATGGGGAACCGCCCACACCGCGACCGCCGCTGGCCCCGGAGTTTTTTCTCCATTGACTGTGTCTGCTCCAAATGCAGGCACACCGTATGGCCAATCGTTGTTGATCCCGCTCGTTGGAGGATCTGGGGGTGGTGGGAGCACTCCGACTGGAACTGCTGATGGAAAAGGAGGAGGCGGTGGCGGTGGCGCGATTCTGATAGCATCAAACGTCTCAATTCATTTGACGCCATCCACTGGTCCAATTTGGGCTAGGGGCGGCGCTTCCATCCGCTCTGGGACAGCGGGAAGCAACGGGGGCAGCGGAGGTGCCATCAGGCTAATAGCCCCTGTGGTCTCTGGTCGCGCTAGCAATTTGAATGTTTCCGCAGCGGTCAACCCATCCGGGTCAAACGGGAGGATTCGAATTGATTCTCTGGACCGCAGTCTTCTAACAAACATTCCTGCGAATACAGCATTAGGAAGCGTGTTGGCGGTATTTCCGAACCCTATGCCAAAACTTAGCATCGCCAACGCCGCTGGAACAGCAGTGGCGGAAGGAGCAGCGGGTCCGGTGTCGGTGATCCTGCCGACAGGCACAACCCCGAACCAGACGATCAAAGTGAGGGCGCGGGACTTCGGCGGGGTGGTGCCCATCCGGGTGCGCCTGACGCCCGAGAGCGGGGACGCGATCACCGTGGACGCCCAGATCGACAACACGGTGAACAACCCCGCCACCGTGGACGTGCCCGTTACGCTGCCGATCAACACTGGGGTGAACGTGATGGTGTTCACCCGGTAAATCCGGTGTCGATCCTCAGAAATTGACAACCGGCCGTATATGACGCATGATTTCATAACCATGAGCACTCTGGTCCAAATCGAATCTGCCGTCGCCGAGCTTCCTCCGCACGATCAGTGGTCACTGCTGGCGTGGCTGCAGATGCGGCTTAAAAGCGCGCCGCAGGTCAAACCTGCTCCGGAGCCTGAAGCTCTGCGGGTTTTCCGCCAGTTGCAGGCTGAGATGGCGCTGACTGCGGAGGATGCAGTAGCTTGGAAGCGTTCGGTGGCGGAAGCACGTCGATGAGCTTTCCGTTTTAAATTTCCGCAAACTGCCTGTGATCCACATCGACACAAACTTCCTTATTGATGCCCTGGTCTCAGGCAGCCCTGAAGAACTGCGTCTGGTGGGCTGGTTGAGCAGGGGCGAAACGCTGGCGATCAGCGCTGTGGCCTGGGGCGAATTTCTCTGCGGGCCGCTCCCAGCTGCCGCCGAGGCTCTGGCCCGTCGGCTGTTTCCGGGCGCAGTGCCCCTGGAGCGGACCGATGCTGAAAAAGCCGCCGTATTATTCAACTCCACGGGACGTCGTTCCAAAAGTTATGCTGACTGCTGCATCGCCGCAGTGGCGATCCGCAGCCAAGCCCCCCTGGCTACGGGCAATGTGGCTGATTTCCTGCCAATGGTGCCCCATGGTTTGGCGCTCGCGTGAAGCTGATGTCGCCGGCGCCACCGGAACGGCGGTGGAAGAGGAAGCGGCGGGGCCGGTATCGGTGATACTGCCGACGGGCACGAGCCCGAACCAGACGATAAAAGTGCGGGCGCGGGACTTCGGCGGGGTGGTGCCCATCCGGGTGCGCCTGACGCCCGAGAGCGGGGACGCGATCATCGTGAACGCCCAGATCGACAACACCCTCCAGCCAGAGGCGATCCAAGCACACAACCCCGCCACCGTGGACGTGCCCGTGAACCTGCCGATCAACACCGGGGTGAACGTGATGGTTTACACGCGGTGAACCGGTTGCTTTTTCCATGTTGTTCTTTAGCTTCAGGAGATGATCGCCACCTTCACGGATCCATGCCATATTGTCCTCCGACCGGGGGTGGATGAGGTTGCCGCCATGCCGACAGGGCAGGAGTACCACGTACTTGTCTCATCGGACGGGGTAATCACCCTCCGCCCGAAACGGGTGCACAAAATGTCGCTGGTGGAGCATCTGCGGGGGATGGAAGGACTGGAACCCGCGTCCCGGCGACGTGAGCCGATTCCCGGTCAACCCATTCGACACACTTCCGTGACAGCCCAGCACCAGCCCCACGAAGGTCAAAAAAATGTTGTAACTATTGAGAAACCATGAATACCCCACTCGCATCCATTGCGCTCCTGATGGCCTTCGCACCTTGCTGTCCGGCGGACACGATGGCGGTGGGCTCGACGAATGCGGCTCCCGGGGCGGTGGTGTCGCTGCCGTTCAGCTTCACGAACACGAACCAGATCGTGGGCATGCAGTTTGACTTGGTTTTTCCGACGGCGCTGGTGGAGGCGGGCAGTGCGGCGGCGGGATCGGGCGGGGTGACAGCGGAGTCGCGGGAGCTGGCGGCGGGCCAGAGGCGGGTGGTGGTTTTCTCCCCCACGAATGCCCTGCTGCCCAACGAGGTGGTGGTGAGCCTGCCGCTGACGCTGAAACCCGGCAGCCCGGCGGGTGGGCCGACGGTGACGGTGAAGAACATCATCCTGACGAACCGGCAGGGGCAGACATTTTCCCCAACGCTGAACTACAAGGCGCTCGACGCGTGGCGGCAGCTGCATTTCACCGAGGCGGAGCGGGGGGATCCGGAGTTGATCGGCGATGGGAAGGACCCGGACGCGGACGGGCTGTCGAACCTGGTGGAGTTTCTCCTCGGCTCAAATCCCCGCGCCAGCGAGCCGGCGAGAGCCCCAAGGGCCGTGCCGGTGACGGGGGGGAATCAAGGAATTGCTGTTTCCTTTCGCACGGCCAAAAACGTCACAGCTGCACAATTGTCGATTGAAGGCAGCCCGGATCTTGCCACTTGGAATGGAAATGGCATCACCGTCAGTCCGACGGGTCAAGAAGACGCGACCAGTTTAGAATACCAGGCCACTTTTACCGCTGCAGCGGGCGAGCAGAGGCACTTTCTGAGGCTGGTGGGCACGCGGACGGCGGGCAACTGAGGGCGCATGAAAACGGGAATCACCCGCAGGCAGTGGCTGGGCGGCCTGGTGGGGGCGGCGGGGCTCGGGTGCGGGCCGGCTGAGGCTGGGGCTGGAGGGGCAGACGGGCTTCTCGCGTGGAACGAGGCGCTGCTGGAAGCGGCACGGAGGGAGACCACGCCGCCCTGTCTGCTGGCGGTCAAGCTGGCCCAGGTGCATCTGGCCTTTCACCGGGCGCTGACCGCCTCCGCAGGCAAACCAGGCGGAGCGGGAACCGCTGCGGCGGGCGCGCAAGCGGCGGCGGTGGTGGCTTCGTCGCTCTATCCGGGGGCTGAGGCGGGGTTCCGCGAGCTGCTGTCCCGGCAGCTGGGGACGGTGCCGAAATCTGAGGCTCTGACTGACGCGCTCGTGTCTGGTCGAGCGGTGGGGGAGCGCATTCTGGAAGAGCGCCGTGGCGACGGAGCGGCGACGAGCCTGCCCTACATTCCATCGGACAAACCAGGGCAGTGGCGCAGAACGCCTCCCACCTTTCGCCCGCCGGAGCTGCCGCACTGGGCCACGGTGGTCAGGCCGTTTCTGCTGGAATCTGCCACGCAGTGCCGCCCCCAAGCCCCGCCAGAGCTGGCGTCGGCGGAGTACGCGGCCTCGTGGGACGAGGTGCGCCGGCTGGGTGGAACTGGATCGACGGAGCGAACGGAGGAGCAGACGCTGGCGGCGCGTTTTTGGTCGGACTTCAGCCACACGGAGACGCCGGTGGGGCACTGGAACTCGGTGGCGCGGCAGATCGCCCGCGACGGGGCGATGCCGATGGCGGAACAGTCGCGCCTGTTTTGCCTGCTGAATCTGACTCTGGCGGACACGGCCATGGCGTGCTGGGACGCGAAATACGAGTTCAACACCTGGCGTCCCGTGACTGCGATGGCGCGGGCAGGGGAGGATGGAAATGAAAAGACGAGCCCGCAGCCGGACTGGGTGCCGCTGCTCAACACGCCGCCACACCCGGAGTATGTGTCGGGTCACAGCGCCTTCAGCGCGGCGGCGGCGGAGGTGCTGCGGCAGTTTCCGGGGGCGGTGAAGGTGAGAATCAAGGTGGGGAGCGACACCCTGCCGGGAGTGGAGCGCGAATTTTCCACACTGGATGCCTGTGTAGCGGAGATCAGCCGCAGCCGGGTCTGGGGCGGCATTCATTTTTCATTTTCCTGCGAGGCGGGGCAGCGGCTGGGCCGGGCGGTGGCTGGGGAGGGCCTACGAAAGTTTGAGGGTTGAGGCGGGACGGGCGCGGGAGGGCTGCGCGGACGGCGCATGTCCCGCCCATTCAGGGCTCCGGATTTGGGTGGGGAAACCTGGGGCTTCGTTCGTGCCTCACTCCGCCCCAGGCTGTGGGGTCCCGTCCTTTCAGGACTCAGGACTGCGGACTGGCCCGGCCGGATCAGTGTCTACTGGGAGGTTCAACTTCCAGGGGCAGGACACCAGACTGGCGGCGTTGAAGCACTGGATGGACTTCTGTTTATCCCTCAATCGAATGCTGGAGAACGCAACGCCGTTGGCGTTGAAGGCCGGTCTTCGGGCGTTTTCTGGAGGGGAGCCGGGGGGCTACTCCTTCTTATCAAGAATTTTCTGCCATCTGCGGAGTTCGCGGGCGACGTTGGAGGGGGAGGGGGCACCGACGGCCTGGCGGGCGCGGAGGGCGGTGGTGAGGTCGAAGAGATTGTACACACCTGCCTCGAAGATGGGGTCGAACTGCTGGTAATCTTCCAGGGGGATTTCCTGAAAGGGGATGCGGCGGCTGAGGGAGAAGGCGGTGAGCTTGCCGACGATGTCGTGGGCCTTGCGGAAGGGGATGCCTTTTTTGACGAGGTAGTCGGCGATGTCCGTGGCGAGGAGGAAGGGGTCCGAGGCTGCGGCGCGCATGGCGGCTTCGTTGACGGTCATGCCGTCGATCATCTCGGCGTTGACGCGGAGGGCGAGCTTGATGGTGTCGATGGAATCGAAGAGCCGCTCCTTGTCCTCCTGGAGGTCGCGGTTGTAGGTCATGGGGAGGCCCTTGAGGGTGGTGAGGAGGCTGACGAGGTTGCCCAGGAGGCGGCCGGATTTCCCCCGGGTCAGCTCAGCGACGTCGGGGTTTTTCTTCTGCGGCATGAGGCTGGAGCCGGTGGTGTGGGCATCACTGAGGGTGATGAAGCCGAACTCGGCGCTGCTCCAGAGGATGAGGTCCTCGGCCAGGCGGCTGAGGTGGATGCCGCACAGGGTGATGACGAAGAGCATTTCGGCCACGAAATCGCGGTCGCTGACGGCGTCCATGCTGTTCCGGGTGATGGCGGGAAAACCAAGCTGCTCTGCGATGAAGGCGCGGTCGAGGACGATGGTGGAGCCGGCGAGTGCGCCTGAGCCGAGGGGCATGACGTTGAGGCGCTTTTCGCAGTCGTCGAGGCGGGCGGAGTCCCGGGCGAGCATTTCCACGTAGGCGAGGAGGTGGTGGCCGAGGAGGACGGGCTGGCCGCGCTGGAGGTGGGTGTAGCCGGGGATGACGACGCCCTCGCTGCGGAGGCCGGCCTCGACGAAGGAGCGCTGGAGGCCGGTGATGAGGGTGGAAATGAGGCGGGCCTCGTCACGGCAGTAGAGCCGGCAGTCGAGGGCCACCTGGTCGTTCCGGCTGCGGGCGGTGTGGAGGCGGGCTCCGGCGTCGCCGATTTTCTCGGTGAGGGCGGACTCGATGTTCATGTGGACGTCCTCGAGGCTGAGCTTCCACGTGAAGGTGCCTTCGCGGATCTCCTTTTCGATCTCCTTCAGGCCGGCCTTGATCTTCTTGAGGTCATCGGTGGTGATGATCTTCGCCCGCTGGAGGGCCTCCGCATGGGCGATGGAACCCCGGATGTCCTGGGCGTAGAGCCTCCAGTCAAACGAGACGGACTCTCCGTAGCGTTTGACGAGATCACTGGTTTCTTTCTGAAAACGACCTTTCCACATGATGGTTTGTTCTATAGCGGGCGGAGGCGGATTTGAAATTTGAAATTTGAAATTTCAAGCGGGAGGCCTGGGAGGGGGCGGCTACTCGGCCTCGGGTTTTTTGCGGGTGGCCTTGATCTGGCTGTGCTTGCGCTTTTCCGCGACCATGATTTTTTTCTGGGTCTTGCTGCGCTGCCGGTTCTGGCGGCGGACTTTTTCGCGCTCCTGGCGTGCGGTCTGGGCGGCGAGGGTGCGGCGGGACTCGATGATCTCGCAGAGGCGCTCGCGGGCGCGGATGCGGTTCTGGGAAAGGGAGCGCTCCTCCTGGCAGCGGACCTCGACGCCGGTGGGCGGGTGGCGGAGGCGGACGGTGGAGGAGGTCTTGTTGATCTTTTGCCCGCCGGGGCCGGAGCCGCGGATGAACTCTTCTTCAAGGTCCTCGCGGGCGATGCCAAGGCGGGTCATGCGCTCGTGGAGATCGCGGATGGGCTGGCGGTTTAACATGGCGCACAATTCCAGAGGGAGGGCGGGTGATCAATGAAGGATTGCGCAGGGCGCATCTCCGGTGAAAAATGGCCGGCATGAACGGCATGACGCGTGTGATTTCTGGAATGCTGCTGGCGCTGGCGGGCTGCGGCGGGGAAAAACGGCTGGCGGATGTGCCGTACAAGGATCTGGGGTATGACAATGAGTTGTTTGTCCTGAAGGGGAAGCCGTTCAATGGCTCCACGGTGGACACGTACAAGAACGGGGCGAAGAAGATGGTGGCGGAGGTGACGAACGGGAAATTCCACGGGTGGACGCGGGAGTGGTATGAGGACGGGACGCACAAGACGGCGACGCAGTGGCACAACGGGGAGCGGCACGGTGCGAACACGTACTGGTATCCGGACGGCAGGCTGATGAAGGAAATGGTCTATAACCACGGGAAGGTGGTGACGGAGAAACATTTTTAGTGAAGCCCGTGGAGTTGGCAAAAGGGAAGGCGGGGACGGTTTTCTCTCGACACGGGGGGCGCAGCGCTGCTTGATTCGCGGCTCATCACCTGATTCCCATGAAAACCCAAAATCAATCATTGCTGTCGCGTCGTGCTTTTCTCAAGTCCTCCGGGGCTGCCGCCGGGGCGTGTCTCATTCAGTCGGGCGGCCAGCTGCAGGCGCAAACGCCGAGACCTGACGGAAAGCTGAATGTGGCGTTCATCGGGATGGGCGGTCAGATCCAGGGGCATGTGAGCCGGCTGCTGCAGCTGGGGCACCAGGTGGCGGCGCTGTGCGATGTGGATGCGGGCCAGATCGAGGGCTCCAAAAAGCGGCATGGTGAAGGCGTGGCCAAGGCTGCGGCCTACTCTGACTACCGGGTGCTGCTGGAAAAGGAGAAAACGCTGGATGCGGTGGTGATCGCGACGCCGGACCACTGGCACGCGCCGATCTGCCGGGCAGCGATGCAGGCGGGGCGGCATGTTTACTGCGAAAAACCGCTGACGCATACGATAGCGGAGGCTAGGGAACTGCGGGAGCTGGCGCGGGCGTCGAAGGTGGTGACGCAGACGGGGAACCAGGGGAGCGCGTCGGGAAATCTGAGGCGGAGCATGGAACTCATCGCTGCGGGGCTCTTTGGCGCGATCACGGAGATCCACGTGTGGCACCCGAATCACAGCTGGCCGAGCGGGATCGAGCGGCCGGCAGGGACGGACGAGGTGCCGGCGGGGCTGAACTGGGACTTCTGGCTTGGCCGGGCTCCGGTGCGGCCGTACAAAAAGGGCATGTATCATCCGGTGAACTGGCGGGGCTGGTATGACTTTGGCAACGGGTCGCTGGGCGATTTCTGCTGCCATGCCTTTAACATGCCGGTGCGGGCGCTGGACCTGGACTACCCTACGAGGATCGAGGTGAGCGGCACGGCGCTGGGGCTGGAGAGCTTCGCGAAGGCGTGCACGGTGCGCTACCACTTTCCCGCCCGGGGGGCGCGGGGGCCGGTGAAACTGAACTTCTACACCGGCGGGGACATGCCGCCGGCCGAGGTGACGGCGCCGCTGGCGGAGTCCTTCGGCAGCGTGTCCGGGACGGGCTGTCTGCTGGTCGGCGAAAAGGGGCTGCTGGGGAGCGGCCTGTGGAACTCAGAATGCTACGTGAAGCTGAACGGGGAGAAGCGGTTCTTTGGCGCGGACAACCATCCGGAAGCGAAGAAGGTGCCGGTGACGATTCCGCGCGTGAAGGGCCACATCGAGGAGTGGGTGGATGCCTGCCTGGGCGGGCCAAAGGTCTTTTCGGATTTTGATTTCGGAGGGCACCTCACGGAGATCGGCCTGGCCGGCATCGTGGCCCTGCGGCTGCAGAAGAACATCGACTGGGACGGGCCGAACATGAAGGTGCCCGGCATGCCGGAGGCGGACCGGTTCATCCGCCGGGAGCCCCGCGCCGGCTACTGATCTGTCCGCACCGAATCCGTCAGCATCCATTTTATGAAACGCCTTATTTTAGTCACTTCACTCACCGCCATTTTTGCCCCTGCCATGACTCACGCTGCACCACCCCCGACGGCAAAGAAGCCGGCTGACTCGACCTACCATGGCGTGAAGGTGGCGGAGGACTACCGCTGGCTGGAGGACGGCGAAAGCCCGGAGGTGAAGGCGTGGACTGAAGCGCAAAACAAGTTCACGAGGGCGCATCTGGACGCGCTGCCGGAGCGTGCCGGGATCGAGGCGCGGCTGACGGAACTGTACAGCAAGGACACGCCGTCGCACAGCGGGCTGGTGTCGCGGCCCGGGCGGCTTTTTGCCCTGAAATTCCAGCCGCCGAAGCAGCAGCGGCTCCTGGTTTCCCTGACCTCGGCGGATGACCTGGCCTCGGAAAAAGTGGTGCTGGATCCCAACGAGATCGAGCCCAAAGGGCAGGTGGCCATGGACTGGTTTGTGCCCTCGCCGGATGGAAAGCTGGTGGCGGTGTGCCTCTCCGAGCACGGCAGCGAGGAGGGGATGCTCCATTTCTACCGGACGGAGACCGGGGAGCATCTGCCGGACCGGATTGCCCGGGTGCAGTATCCCACGGGTGGCGGGAGTGTGGCGTGGACGCCGGACGGTGCGGCGGTTTTCTACACGCGCTACCCGAGGCAGGGGGAGAAGCCGGAGGTGGATCTGAACTTTTTCCAGCAGATCTGGTTCCACAAGCTGGGTACGCCTGACTCTGCGGACGTTTACTCCGCCGGGGCGGACTTTCCCCGCATCGCGGAAATCGAGCTGGCCACGTCGAAGGGCGGCCGCCATGTGCTGGCCACGGTGGCGAATGGCGACGGCGGGGAGTTCGCCCACTACGTGCGCGAGACGAAGGAGGGGGCGGCGGCGTGGCGGCAGCTCACGAAGTTTGAGGACGAGGTGAAGGATGTTGTCTTCTCAGAGGACGGGGCCTCCCTTTATCTCCGCTCGGTGAAGGATGCCCCCCGGGGGAAGGTGCTGCGGCTGCCGGTTGACGGTGGCGGTGCGCTGGCGGCGGCCGAGGTGATCGTGCCGGAGGGGGACGGCGTCATCGAGGGGCTCATCCCGACGAAGTCGTTTCTGTTTGTGCTGGATCTGGCGGGCGGCCCGTCGCGCGTGAGGCAGTTTGACCTGGATGGGAAAAACGGGAAAACGCTGCCCCTGTCCGCCACGTCCGGCGTGGCGCAGCTGCTGGCGGTGGAGGGGGACCGCATCCTGCTCCGCGAAACGAGCTACACTGCTCCCGCCGCCTGGTTTCACTACGACCCTGCCGCCCCGGTGCTGAAAAAGACCGGGCTTTTTAACACATCCCCCGTCGATTTTAGTGACATCGAGGCCGTGCGCGAGTTCGCCGTGAGCAGGGACGGGACGAAGGTGCCGGTGAACATCCTGAAGCGCAAAGGGACGAAGCTGGACGGGAACAACCCGGCGCTGCTGACTGGCTACGGCGGCTACGGGCTGAGCCGGAGGCCGCAGTTCAGCTTTGATGACAGGCTGTGGTTTGACCGCGGGGGCATCTGGGTGGAGGCGAACCTGCGCGGCGGCGGGGAGTACGGAGAGTCATGGCACCTGGCGGGAAATCTGACCAAAAAGCAGAATGTCTTTGATGACTTTGCGGCCTGCGCCCGGCACCTGGTCGAGCGCGGCTACACGAAGCCGGAGAAGCTGGCCATTGAGGGTGGCAGCAATGGCGGGCTGCTCATGGGGGCGATGCTCACGCAGCATCCGGAGCTGGTCCGCGCCGTGGTGGCCCACGTGGGCATCTACGACATGCTGCGCGTGGAGCTGGAGCCGAACGGGGCGTTCAACGTGACCGAATTTGGCACGGTGAAGGATCCGGCGCTGTTTCAGGCCATTCACGCCTACTCCCCGTATCACCGGGTGGTGGACGGTGGGAAATACCCGGCGGTGTTTTTCCTGGCCGGGGAAAAGGACGGCCGGGTGAACCCCTACAACAGCCGGAAAATGACCGCCCGCCTGCAGGCGGCGAGCAGCTCCGGGAATCCGGTGCTCGTCCGCCTGAGCGCCGCCTCCGGCCATGGCATGGGCACGCCCCTGAAGGAAAAAATCGCGCAGCAGGCGGACGTCTTCGCCTTTCTCTTCGAGCAGCTCGGCATGAAGACGCCGGCGCAGTAAAGCGGAAGCAAGGCAGGCGCATGTCCGCACTCATTCAGGCCTTTGAGTCCCGCTTCAGTTTTCTCCCGCCGGAGGCCTACACGAGGCTGGCGGGCGGGGGTGTCGTGCCAGGGTGGCCTGTGCTGCCTGAAATCGACTGGCTGAAGGCGGAGGATGTGGCGGGTTTTGAATTCAAGGAGCACCAGTGGGACGACTTTGCCCCGTTTGCCCGCAGTGCCTGCGGGGACCTGTGGTGCTGGTGTCCGCTGCTGGAGAAGGGTGGGCGGGTGCCGGTGGGCCACTGCGCGATCGACTGCGAGCAGGGCGTCGTCTACGCGCCGGATTTCTCCACGGCGCTGTTCCGGCTGGTCATCGATGCGGCGCAGCTCATGTCGGGCATTCCTGCCGGTGAAGCCGAGGCGCGCCAGCTGCTGGCGGCGGCGGCGGTGCAGCCGCTCACCGGCTGGCCCGCGCCGTGGCGGGACTGGCTGGCGGAGGCGTCGCGTGCGGCGGTCTCCGTGTGGCGGCAGCGTGGTGGCGTGGTGGAGGAGGCAGCGGCCCAGTCACGGAAGGGAGGATGGTTTGCGCCGTGGCGGGACTGGCTCGGGGCGGCTGCGGCCCCCGTCCCTTTCTCCATGGGGCGGCAGCAGGATGGCGTGGTGCGCGCGCTGGTCAGCCGGGCTGAATACGACAGGGTGGTGAGCGAGTGGATCGACGACGGGGAGGTGGGGAGCACGTTCCGCTGGATGGTGGCGCCGTGAGAGTCCTACGGGAGGCGGCCGGCCTTGTAGGCGGCGGCGTTTTTCTCAAGGAGGGGGAGGAGGGTGGCGTCACCGGCGTCCCGGGCGAGGGAGAGGGCCTCGCCTTCCGTGGTGGCGGCGGCTTTGAAATCACCGCTGGCGGCCTGTGCCGAGGCGAGGGTGTCAAGGATGGCGGGGACCCTGCCGCCGCTGAGGGAGACGGCTTTCTTTGCGAGGGTGACGGCCCTGGCGGGGTCGCGCAGACTGGTTTCCTGGCTGGTGGCGAGAAGTCCGGCCAGGTTGTTGAGAAGGCTGGCGGATTCGCCTTTGGTGAGTGACGCCTCGCCGGCGGTGATGGCGGGTGCGATGCGTCCGGCGGCGGCGAGTTTTTCACTGAGAGCGCCCGTCATGACGGCGAAATCCTTGTGGATCTGCAAAATAGGGAGGTGAGACTGAAAGAAGGAGAACGCTTCGTCCCAGGACTGGTGGGAGGCGAGGTCATTGAGCCAGATGGCCGGGTCCGGCGCGTCGGGCGGTTGATTCCAGCGGCCGGGGAAGGGGAGGGCGGCGGCCTGGCGGGCGGTTTCATCGCCTTTCCGGCAACGGGCGGTGTCTGCGAGGATGCGGTCGAGGCTGACGGGACCGCGATAAACAGCCGTGAGGCGCCCCTTTCCATCAAGGAGGAAACTGGTGGGAATCGGCAGGTTGACGATGGCTCCGAACATCTGCTGGTGGGCGGTGGTGAGCCGGCGGAAGGCCTCCTCCGTCAGGACGCCGGAGCTGAAGGGAATTTTATTCCGGCTGAGCCATTTCCAGGCGGCTGCGGGGTCGGTGGCGTGCGCGGTGTCCCGGCCATCCGCCGTGAGCAGGGCGATGCTGAGGCCGGCGGATTTGATGCGGGCGGCGGCATCGCGCCAGGCGGTGAGTTCGGCGGCGCAGTCCGGGCACCATGAGGCGAAAAGGTTCACGAGCACGGGGCCGTCCGCATCCGTCACGGTCCATGGTTTGCCATCCGGGCTGGTGGAGGGAAGGCCTGGAAAAAGGACCGGGTGGAAGAGGGTGACGGCCGCACCGAGCGCAGGCGGGACTGGCGTGAGCGGCGCAGGGGGGCCGGGCGGCGGGCTGTCTTTCAAAAGCGTGGTTTGGGGAAAGGGATCGCCCTCCACGACGGCGACGGCGGTGCCTGGACGGCAGTTTTTGATCTGCTGAGTTTTGCCGCCGGGCCAGGTGACGGTGACGCTTTCGATGTCCGCAGTGCCGAGGCCGAAGTGGAGCCAGCGGCTGCTCTGGCCGAGAAATCCCTCGCCATATTTGACGGTGCGGACCACGGGCTTGCCGGGCTGGTTTTTGAGGAGGACCTCGGCGCGGGCGCCTGTGGCATCGCGGGCGGCGGTGGTGCCTTCGAGCTTGAGGAGCAGCGAGCGGTTGGTGTGCGGTGAATCGTTCCGCAGGTAGCGGAGGCTGGGCGCGGTCCGGTTGGTGACCCAGGCGTCGAGGTCGCCATCACCGTCCCAGTCCACCAGGGCGATGGCCCGGGCATCATCGGGGAAGTCAAAGCCGCTGAGGGCGGAGACGGTGGCGAAGGTGCCGTCGCCGAGGTTCAGAAAGGCGCAGTTTGGCTCATTGCCACTGAGTCCGTTTCCTCCGTCTATGAGCTGGTCGACACGCCGGATCGCGGCCCGGTAGGGGCGCTTCGCGTCCAGTTCCGCTGCCTCCAGTTTGAGAGGCGAATTGGAGACAACCTGCCTCCAGAAGACGCTTCACAAATCCTCCGGGACGGAGCCCGTGACGAAACCATTGGCGACGAGGAGGTCCGGCCATGCGTCGTTGTCCACGTCCGCAAAGAGGGAGGCCCAGCTCCAGCGGCCCACGGTGATGCCGGCGGCCTGGCTGACGTCTGCGAAGCGGGCCTCCGGCCTGCCCAGATTGGCGAAGAGCGTGTTCCCGCGGGCGAGTCGGCGGAAGCGGTCGCGCACGTCCTGCGGGAGGGTGGAGCGGAACTGGTCCTGCGCGGTGATGCGGCTGCCGGCTGCGGAAAACATGGCACCCAGGTGGATGTCGGGCCAGCCGTCACGGTTAAAGTCGCCAGTGCTGGCGCTCATGCCGAACGCGCCCTCGGTCAGACCGGCGGAGTCCGTGGCATCGGTGAAGCGGGGCTTCCCGTCGGGAGTGCGGGACTGGAGGTAAAGGTTGTTTCTGCCGAAGTCGTTCGCGAGGTAGAGATCGGGCAGGCCGTCCTGGTTGAAGTCGTCCCAGACCGACGCGTAGGTGAAGCGGTGGTTGTTCGCGTCGAGCCCGGTGGCGGCGGTGGCGTCCGAAAACGTGCGCCACTCGGAACCCGCGCCGCCTCCGTCATTTCGGATGAGGAAATTCGGGCCGCCGTTGTTGGCGTCGAAATGCGGCATGGGGACGGCGAGTTCACCGCCCTCGCTGGCACTGGGAAAGTAGCGGGTGGCGTAGATGTCGACGTCGCCGTCACCGTCGTAGTCGGCAGCGGTCAGTCCGTAGACATTGACCGCCAAGGGAAGCCTGAGGCGGGGTAAAAACGAGTGGCCGGTGTTTTCAAAGAAGAGCAGCGGGCCGGTGGTGGCGACGACTAGATCCGGATCTCCGTCGTTGTCGAGATCTGCAAAAAGGGAGCACTGGCAGGAATCCAGCAGATCCACGCCCCACGCGGCGGCGGCGTCGATGACAGTGTGGTCGGGCTGGTGAAGCAGCAGGCGGTTTGGCAGTCCACCCGGCTGGCAGACGTAGACGTCCTCGAGGCCGTCTCCATTCACGTCCGCCAGTGAGACGCCGTGGTGGCCGAACTTGAAAAACGGGAGTGAAGCCTGAAGGCGGAGCCGGTAGCTGGCGTTTCCGGAGGCGAATTGTTCAGCCGCCTGGGGTGCGGTGGAGAGCACGGTGGCTGTCTGGTCTGAAAACCACGGGTGCTTGAGAGGGCTTTCCACCTCCTCCCACGTTTGGCAAATGAGGGAGACCAGCCCGGCGGGCTGACCTTCTGCGGTTATTTTCCACGTGGCTTCCCAGGTGGCGTTGATTTCCCTGCGACCGAGAGGCGAGGGGCCGTCGAGGTGGACGAGGTGGGTGGTCCTGGCCTCCCCTGTTTTCTTTGCCTCGGGCAGAGTCACACCCACCGTCTTTACCTTCAGGTGAAGGGGGGCTGCGGGCTGGAAACCGGCCCGCAGCGGTGTAAGCGCCGTTTTTAGGGAACCGGGGGCCGCAGGCCTGGCGGAAGATCCCCGCCGGATGACCGCTGTAGAGGTGCGGGCGATTTCCCCAGTCTCCGGCTGGAGCGCGAAGACGCCGGAAAAGTCTTTCACCTCTTCATCACCATCGGCAAACGGCTTGAGGAGATGCTTGAGTTCCGTTTGCGCCAGCTCGGAAAACGCCTCCGAGCCCCAGCCCTCGGCTGCGGGATCTGGGACGGCGGGCTTTGGCACCGCGCACACGGCCCCGGAATCCGCGCCGGGCAGGTCGGAGCCGAGTGCGAGGCACAGGCAGAAAAAAGCACGACCGGCTGCGAGAGCCGGTCGTGCTTGAGTCAAATAGCGTATCAGTTCCACAGGGCGCAGCTTAAGCGCGGCGACGGCGGCGGAGCAGGACCGTGGAGGCGAGGGCAAGACCCGCGAGCGTGGTCGGCTCGGGAACGAGCACGGGCACTGCATCGAGGCGGAAGTTGTCCACGTGGAGACGGGGGCCACTCGTGCGCTGGGTGGAAATCCGGATGGATCCGGCGGGGGCGACCGCTCCGGTGGTGAAGCTCACGGTGAGGTCACTGAAGGAGTCCGTAGCGGGATTCGGCGTCACCGCAGTATCAACATCGGAGAAATAAACACTCGGCGCGAAGAGGGTGGAGCCAGCAGGTGCGGCGTCCGTGCTTGATGCGAAGCCGAAACGGCCAACGCCTGCGCCAAAACCACCGCGATTGCCGACACCAACTGTGAGCGTGTAGGTCGTGTTCGGAGCCCACGAGGTGGAGAGGTCCTGGTAGACCAAGCCCAAACCGCTGTCAGAGCCCTGATCGAAACCGAGATGGATGGCTCCGCTGGACGCGAAACCAGAGATGTTCTCCATGAAGTTTCCATTGGAACCCCCGTTGGGGTCAACCCAGCCGGTGGGCGCACTGTCGCTCCAGCCACCCGGGCCACCCAAGTTTCCGTCAGCTTCAAAGCTGGGGTTAACGATTGGAATTGATACGGCGTGAGCCTGCACGCCAGCGACGGCGACGAGCGCGAGAGTGATGAGAGATTTGCGCATGTTTTGCTGTGGTGAGAGGATTTTAAAAAGTTGGTTACGGTTTCGCCATTTTCCCGTGGCTGCCGGTTTCTGGCAAGCATTTTTTTTGCGAAAGGCGGAAAATAATTGATGAAATCCCGGTTTGGAGATGTGGAGGCTCCCGCTGGTTCCAGTGAAATCACTGTCGAAATTCGCACGTTTTTAAAGACTTGTAGTGCGGAAGGGGTGGTTTTTGCGGTGGTGACCGCCGAGGCTGCCCCGATGCGTGGAAACGGAGGCCGGCTCTGGCGCAGGCTGGAAGAAAATTACGGCTGGTCAGCGGGCATGGGAAGCTGCATACTGGAGGGGTGTTTGATGTTAAAGAGAAGCCGAACCTCGTCCAGCGCGCGCTGCTGGTGGGGATTTATCAGGACAAAAGCGAGGAGGCGGATGCAAAGGATCTGCTGGAGGAACTGCGTGAACTGGTCTCCACGCTGAGCATTCCCATTGTGGACACGGTGATGGCCCGGGTGCAGAAGCTGCACACGCGCTACTATACTGGTACGGGGAAGGCGCAGGAAATCATCGACCACGCGAAGGAGCTGCAGTGTGACTGCATCATTTTCGACAATGAACTGAGCCCGATGCAGCAGCGGGCGTGGGAGGCGGACTCGGGCATCGCGGTGGTGGACCGGCATGAGATCATTCTGGACATTTTCCACATGCGGGCGCGGACGCGGGAGGCGCAGCTGCAGGTGGACCTGGCACGCATGGCCTACGCCTACCCCCGGCTGACGCGGATGTGGGGGCACCTGGACCGGCAGGGCGGCGGGGGGACGGGCACGCGGGGGGACGGTGAGACGCAGCTGGAGATGGACCGGCGGATGGCGCGGAAGCGGATCGACATCCTGAAGGCGGAACTCGTGGAGGTGAGCAAGCAGCGGAGCACCCAGCGGAAGGAGCGGTCGCGCATCGCCCTGCCGCACGCCTCCATCGTCGGCTACACGAATGCTGGCAAGTCATCCCTGCTCAACAAACTGACCGGCGCGGACGTGCTGGCGGAGGACAAGCTTTTCGCCACGCTGGACACGACGACGAGGCGTCTGGAAATGCCGGACGGCCAGCAGGCGCTGCTCACGGACACGGTCGGGTTCATTCGCAAGCTGCCGCACGACCTGGTGGAGTCATTCAAGGCGACGCTGGAGGAGGCGGTGCTGGCGGATTTCCTTGTCCACGTGCTGGATGCCAGCCACCCGCGCGTCTACGCCTTCTACGACACAACGCTGAACGTGCTGAAGGAGCTGGGCGCGGACACGAAGCGGTCGCTGGTGGTGCTGAACAAGACCGACCTCATCACGGACCCGGTGTGGCGGGCGCAGCTTGAGCGGCACTTTACGGACGGGGTGTTCATTTCCATCAAGACGGGGGAGGGGATCGAGGAACTGAGGCACCGCTTGAACGCGATTCTTTTTGACCGGGTGGTGCGGGTGAACCTGCGCATCCCCATGTCCCGTGCCGACCTGCCGGCGATGATCCACCGCGAGGGGAAAATCCTGAGCCAGGACTACGAGGGGAACGACACGCTGGTGAGTGCGATCATCCCGAAGCGGATGATGTCAAAATTCGAGGCGTTTGTCCTCCCCGTTGACGAGGCGAAGCAGGGCACCGAGCTGGTGCTGGAGTGACTTTCCGGTGCGTTGCGCGGCGGGGCGGCAGTTGCAGTCACTTGATGACCGGGATGCCAAGCTCCACGGTCTCGGCGGAGGCGGCTTTGAGTTCGGCAGAGGCGGACTCGGAGATGCGGTTCTGGAGGAGGCGGTTTTCGCCGATGCGGGTGAGGAGGTAGGGGTCGCCGCCAAGCTTGGTGGCGAGGCTGGTGAGGATGCGCTCGGCCTCCCCGAAGTGGCCCTGGGCGGTGTGCCAGTCGGCGAATTTCAGGGGGAGGGACATCTCGTCCTGGTAGATGTTTTTCCACTCGGTGAGGACGGCGCTGCGCTCGGCCAGGCTGGTGTGCTCGGCGGCCTCGACGCGCATGAGGAGAATGCCGCGCTCGGACTTGAGGGCACCCGGCAGCGTCTGGGCGATGCTCATGACGGTGGGGTAGTCCTTGAGCTGGAGGGAGGAATTCATCTTCATCACCGTGCCGATGTTCTTGATGTAGGACTGGGCGATGCGGCCGGCCTCGGTGCTGCGACCATCGGAATTCACCAGGGTGAGGTAGCCGCGGCGCAGGGTGTCGCTGACGTATTCGTCGAGGCCGACGACGAAGATGTCGTCGACCCAGTAGCTGCCGGAGGTGTCGCGGCACATGGAGTAGAGGTAGTAGTTGAGCACGCCATTGTCCGCTGAGGCGCGGAAGAGGAGGCCGCTGCGGCCGCCGAGGGTGGCCGGACGCAGGAAGCGGAACAGGGAGCCGAGGTAGTCGGCGGCCAGGCTGCGGTTCCGCCAAGCGTCGCGGGTGCCGTCGCAGAAGGCGCGGCGGAGGTCATCCGCGACAATCTCACCCGGCACCGTGGTGGCGCGGTCGAGGAGGCGCTTGGTGTCCACGCAGCTCATGAGGACCTTGGAGTCGCTGCGGCTGATGCTTTCTTCAAGCTGCTGGACGAGGGCGGGCAGCTTCCCGTCCTTTTTTTGCAGTGCGATCTCGAGATCCACCACTTTCAGCGCGACCGGCTCCTGAAGGGCGCGGGCCGGACTGGCCAGCAGGGTAAAAGTCGCAGTCGCCAGGCAAATCCCGGCACAGGTCCGGGTCCAGAGTTTTGAGATGGTTTGAGAGGTCACAGTGTCGAGTGGTTATCGCGTCTGCGAGTATTTGCGTAATCGCGAATCGAATTCAAGAATATTTTTGTAATTTCTGCAATTATCCTCAAAATTGCGTATCGTTTTTGCGAAAATCGCGTAAAAAGCAAGCCGCTTGGGTGAAAATGGCGTCGTAGGCTGGAAAAAGCCCGGGCGGAAGGGCAACAAGAAAGCGCCTGAGCCCACAGTGTGGACGCAGGCGCTGCGCTGCGGAGAGTTCTTTGCTTGAAGGACTTCGGGATTTGGCCCTACCTGATGGCGGCGTATACGCGGTGGACGTCGTCGTTGTCGTCGAGGGCGCGGAGGAATTCGCCAACCTCTTCGCGCTGTTCGTCGGAGAGTTCGGGGTAGTCCTTGGCAATGTAGGCCATCTCTGCGGTGACGATGGTCCACTTGCGGGCGGCGAGTTCCTTGGAGACGGTGTTGAGCGAGGGGCGGTCGCAGAGGAAACGGGCTCCTTTTTGGCCTTCGGGGACTTTTTCCTCGTCGTCGAGCGGCTCGACTTCGTTGGCCCCGGCCTCGATGGCGGCCTCCTCTGCATCGAGCTTGGTGTCGGTGTGGACAGCCTCGACGACGCCGACGTGGTCAAACATGAAGGCGACGCTGCCGGCGGTGCCGAGGGTGCCTCCGGCGCTTTTGTTAAAGACGGTGCGGACTTCGGAGAAGCTGCGGTTGCGGTTGTCCGTGAGGCACTCGACCATGACGGGGATCTTGTGCGGGGCGAAGCCTTCGTAGAGGACTTCCTCGTAGTTGACCTTTTCCCCATCAAGGAGGCCGGCTCCTTTTTTGATGGCCCGCTCGATGGTGTCGCGGGGGACGGATTCCTTGCGCGCGGCGGCGCAGGCGGCGTAAAGGCGCGCGTTCAGGTCAGGCTCCGGGCCGCCGATTTTCGCGGCGACCTGGATTTCTTTGACCAGCTTGCCGAACTGCTGACCGCGCTGGTGCGCGGACAGTTCGCGCCATTTTTGTTTCCATTGGGCTCCCATAGGGGAGGGGATTTAGCAGGGAGCGGGGCAGAGTCAACACTGGCGACAAGGCGGGGAGAAAAAGGCGGGGGCGGGGCGCCCGTCCTCGACGGCCAGGAATACTTGCGCAGGCCGGTTCCCTGCGTTGGCTGCGGGATGTCACTTCCGCGCCTTGTCATTCTGGACGGTCACACGCTCAATCCCGGCGATCTCGACTGGGGGCCGCTGCGTGCGGTGGCGGAGTGCACCATTTTTGACCGGAGCCCGGCGGCGGACGTGGTGGCGCGCGCGCAGGGGGCACGGCTGCTGCTGACGAACAAGACGCCGGTGCCGAGGGCGGTGATCGAGGCGCTGCCGGAGCTGAAATTCATCGGCGTGCTGGCCACGGGGTGGAATGTGGTGGACGGGGCGGCGGCGCGGGAGCGGGGTATACCAGTGTCGAACGTTCCTGGCTACGGGACGGCGTCGGTGGCGCAGCATGTCTTCGCGCTGCTGCTGGAGCTGACGCAGCAGACCGGGCACCACGCGCGGACGGTGCGGGAGGGCCGGTGGAGCGGGCAGCCGGACTTCTGCTACTGGGACACGCCGCTGGTGGAGCTGGCGGGAAAAACGCTGGGGATCGTGGGGTGGGGGAGCATCGGCCAGGCGGTGGGGCGGATTGGCGAGGCCTTCGGCATGAAGGTGATCACGGCCACCCGTACGCCGAGGGAGGGCGTGAACGGCGTCGCGCTGAACGAGCTTTTTGCCACGGCGGACGTGGTTTCCCTGCACTGCCCGCTGACGCCGGAGACGCAGCATCTGGTGAATGCGGACCGGCTGGCGGCCATGAAACCGGGGGCCTTTCTCATCAACACCGGGCGCGGGCCGCTCATCGACGAGGCGGCGCTGGCGGCGGCGCTGCACGCGGGACGGCTGGGCGGCGTGGCGCTGGATGTGCTCTCCGTCGAGCCCCCGCCGGCGGACCACCCGCTGCTGGCCTCTCCGCGCTGTCTGATCACCCCGCACCTGGCTTGGGCCACCCTGGCCGCGCGCCAGCGGCTGCTGGACCAGGTGGTGGAAAATGTGCGCGCCTTCCTCGCCGGAGCGCCGCGTTGTGTCGTGAATTGACCGGGTCCGGAGTGGCGAAATCCCCGATTGACCAGAGGCAAATGTGCTTTTCCTTTACCGTCCATGTCAGCCTCCTCTCTCTCCCCCTTCTTCCGTTCCAATGGGCGCACGCTCATCGTGCCGATCGACCACGGCACCGCCATCCCGACCCCTGGTCTGGAGAATCCCGGAGAACTCATCGAGATCCTCAGCCCGTTCGCCGACGGATTCGTCGTCAACTACGGCACGGCGCGCCGCTTTGCCCCCCAGCTTTCGGGCAAGGGGGTGTGCCTGCGCACGGACGTGTACAAGCCGGCGGTGGCGGGAAATCCGGACCACGGCTCCTACCGGGTTTACGGAGCGGCAGACGCGGCAGCCCTCGGGGCGCATGCCGTGATGAACATGCTCTACCCCCACCATGCGGAGGAGGATCAGAGCTTTGGCGACTGTGCCTCGCTCATCTCCGAGTGCCGCGAGCGGAAGCTGCCCGTCATCCTGGAGGCCCTGCCCTACGGGATCGGCCGGCCGGATGACTACACACCGGCGAATATTTCCTTCGTTTCCCGCGCTGCCGCTGAACTGGGCGCCGACGTGGTGAAGACCGCATGGCCGGGTGACAAGGAGGCCTTCCGCCAGATCACCCAGGACACCTACGTTCCCGTCATCATCCTCGGCGGTGCCGCCACGGATGACGTGGGTCTGCTCCAGACGGTGGCGGACTCCATCGAGGCGGGCGGCGCGGGCGTCGCCATCGGGCGAAATGTCTGGCAGCACTCCCGCCCCGTCGCCATGGTGCGGGCCTTTCACGCCATCATCCACGAGGGGGCGAGCGCTTCGGAGGCGCTGAAAATTTTGCGCGGGGCTTGAAAGCGGTCGCTCTCCGCGGCCGGGGTTGAGCCGGTGCGGAAATGCCGGTGCAGACCAGGCGCAACCGGCGGCTGCTTGAGGTGTTTGTTGTCGCCTTATCAATAGACATCTTGTACGATTCATAATGTTCATAATCATGTTTATAAATACCATACTGTACTTTTGACCGTACTGTGCCAATAAGTTGAGGATGACACTCTATTTGGACACCCGAAACAACATTTCCGAATTCCGCCGAAT
>JANOAS010000015.1:0-25346 GCA_031411255.1 bacterium | reverse complement strand
ATTCGGCGGAATTCGGAAATGTTGTTTCGGGTGTCCAAATAGAGTGTCATCCTCAACTTATTGGCACAGTACGGTCAAAAGTACAGTATGGTATTTATAAACATGATTATGAACATTATGAATCGTACAAGATGTCTATTGCCAGGTCGCTCCAGCAGTGCCACACTCCAGCCATGAAATCGATCCACATCCTCGCCCTGGCCTCCCTGGTTGCCGTGTCGCTCACGAGCTGCGCGTTCCAGCGCGGGCATTGCTGCAGCGGGGAGAAAGTGCCACTGCCGGCCAGGACCAGTTTTACTGAGTTTCAGGTCAAAGGTGGATCCAGCGGCTACAAGTATCCCGTCTTCCGCACCCCGGTGAATGGTCCGCCCGTGCTCGTCCTGCATGAACTCAACGGCCTGACGCCGCCGACCCTCCAGTTTTGCCAGGAACTCGGCCAGCGCGGCTGGACGGTCTACGCGCCGGCTTTGTTCGGAGGCTACGGCGGCTTCGGCCAGGGAACATTCAGTGCCATCGCAGGCGGGCTGGCCATCTCGAAGCCGCGCTGGGTCGAGAATGAAAAGGGATCCTCCGGCCAGGTCGTGGAAGACGTGACTGCCATCATCCGGTGGGTCGCCAGCCAGCACTCCGGGCAAAAAATCATCGTGATGGGCAACTGCCTCAGCGGCGGATTTCCGCTCGCGTATTTGCCCATGCCGGAGGTGAAGGCCGGAATTGTCTGCCAGCCGGCGATGCCGATGCCAACGGCTTGGGAGCTGTTCACCCACAGCCAGCCGGAGGCGGAGCGGCAGGACTGGGGACTCTCCCCTGCGCAGATGGACGCAGCCGTCGCCTCCATCCGTGACGGGAAGCCGCTTCTGGGATTTCACTACCTCGCGGATCCCCTCGCCCCCTTCGAGAAATTCAGCGCCCTCCACGACAGACTACAGGCTGTGCAGTGCGCGGACGGCTTCCGGCCCGTGCTGCTCGTGCATCCATCCTCTGCCGGCAGCGAAACGGCCAAAAAGGCCGCTGCGTGGTGTGAAATCCACCCCACCTGCGTGCAGTCCTCGGCGACGAAGCCCCACAATACCGTAACCGCATCAGGCAGCCTGGAGGACCGGAAGGCCATGCGTGCCCTGCTCTACGGGAAACTGGAGAAGCTGAGGACGAAGTAGTTCCCGCCCCGCTACACCGGTCGCGCATGCCGTGCGCGACCGGGAATAACCGAATAAAGTTCTTGCCATTGCCTCAGGAGGGCGTAGTGGTGGGGTGTTCTGATTTTTTAGGCTGAAGGATTTCCGCCGGTTCAGATTCCCTGTGCGGTCTCATCGATGAGGATTGGTCCTGGGTTTACACTTAACACTCATCGAACCCAGCCGGCCGTCTCCGGCTCAGTTCCCCAGCCCGATGTTCTCCGGCTGCTGGTTCGTTCCCAGGCACGGCCCAACCACATCCATATATCATGACGTCCTTCGACTCACTCGAACTCTGCGAACCGCTCCAGCGGGCTCTTCGCGAAAAAAACTACGCCACTCCGTCCCCCATCCAGCAACTGGCCCTGCCGCACGTTCTGGCGGGACGCGATGTCCTCGGCTGCGCCCAGACGGGCACGGGGAAGACGGCGGCCTTTGCGCTGCCTGCCCTGGAATACATGAACAAGACGCCCAAGGACCGCAAGCGCGGTGCTCCGCGGGTGCTCGTCCTCGCCCCGACGCGCGAACTGGCCTCCCAGATCAAGGCGAGCTTTGACGCCTACGGCTCCCACCTTCAGTTCCGCTCCGAGGTCATCTTCGGCGGCGTGGGGCAGAATCCCCAGGTGCGCGCCCTGCAGCGCGGCACAGACGTGGTCGTGGCCACCCCGGGACGCCTGCTGGACCTCCTCCAGCAGCGCCACCTCACCCTTTCCGAGCTGGAAATCTTCGTCATCGACGAGGCTGACCGCATGCTGGACATGGGGTTCATCCACGACGTGAAAAAGATCATCGCCCAGCTGCCCCGCAAGCGGCAGACGCTTTTCTTCTCCGCCACCATGCCTCCGTCCATCATCCAGCTGGCGAACAGCATCCTGACCAACCCAATCAAGGTCGAGGTGACGCCCGAGTCCACCACGGTGGAAAAGATCGACCAGCAGCTCTTCCACGTTTCCAGTGCGAACAAGCGCGACCTGCTCCTGCACCTGCTGCGCGAGCAAACGGAAGGCCTGACCCTGGTTTTCACGGCCATGAAGCACGGAGCCAACCGCATCGTGGAAGGACTGGAGAAATCCGGAGTCCGGGCCGAGGCGATCCACGGCAACAAGTCTCAAAACGCCCGCGAACGGGCCCTCGAAGCCTTCCGCAGCGGCAAGGTGCGCGTGCTGGTGGCCACGGACATTGCCGCTCGCGGCATTGACGTGAAGGGCATCGAGCTGGTCATCAACTACGACCTGCCCAAGGAGCCCGAGTGCTACGTCCACCGCATCGGCCGCACCGCGCGCGCCGGAGCCGAAGGGCGTGCCATTTCCCTCTGCGACGAGCAGAGCGGCGGCCTGCTGAAACAGATCGAGCGCACTATCCGCCAGGAAATTCCTGTCAACAAGGAGCATCCCTTCCACATGGCGGCCGGAGCCGGACGCGGTTCCATCCCGACCCAGTCCGCACCAGAGCGCCGCTTCGGCGGAGGTGGTGGTGGTGGCGGCGGCCGTGGTGGACGTTCATCCGGCGGTGGCGGTGGCGGTGGTTTCCGCGGCGGCCGCTCCGGTGGCAGCCGTCCTGAAGCCGCCCGCGCCAGCAGTGGCGGCGGTTCCTCCGCAGCTTCCAGCAGCGGATCGGCCTCAAGCGGCGGACGCTACAGCTCAGGCGGCGGCAGTTCCTCCGGTGCGGCTGCCTCCATCGGTGGTGGCGACACCCGGAAGCGCATCGGCTTCCGCGGCACCTCCCCTGCCCCGAAGTACTCGGTCCGGTAGGCGGCGAGGCCGCTCAGCCAGCATTTCGACAAGCCCGGCTGTGAAAACGGCCGGGCTTTTTCGCAGACCTACGCCCTGGCCCGGAACCACGCCCAGAGCATCACGCCCGGACGGCTTTCCGTCAGGATCCGGCCGCGCGCGGAGAAGGAGAGGCCCTCCAGCTCCGGGCAGTCAAAATTGGCACTCCGCTGCAAATCCTCACTGCTCTGGATGATGCGAACGTCATGGGTTGGCGCAAACGCATCGCACAGACGGGTGGAAAGGTGGACATCCAGGAAGTCGTGCATCTCCACCAGCACGTCGCTCTGCTTCAGAGACTGGATCACCTCCGGAGTAAACAGAGCAGACTCGTAGCCTTCGCAATCCGCCAGGACGAGCGACTTTGGCCCGAGCTGCAGATCAATCAGCGTCTGCGGGCAGCAGAACTCGCCAATTTCCAGCCGGCCGGCCAGCCCGTTGGTCTCCGCCATCTGCTGGCAGGCGGCCCGGGCCTTCGGGCTGACGTCAAAGGCTAGGACCTGGGCCCCGGGCAGCCTCATCGCAAAGCCGTTCGCGTAATATCCCTCCGCGCACCCCACATCCACCACCACCTCGCAGCCCCTGGCGATCACCTCCTCAATGACCGGGTGAAGCTCTGATTCATACGCTCCCAGAAACTTGGACAACAACACACTCCCGCACGAATCAGCCGAGGGATAGCGCAAACCGGCAAAGGGCCCCCGGATGACTTCGCAAGTCGAGTTCAATCGCTTGATCAATCCGGCGATCTTTTCCTCCTCCAGCACCGTGACGCTGAATTGACGGCTGCGCAAACGGCACTGCCGGTAAAACGTCATGGCACGCAGCAGCGTACGGTCAATCACCGTTGCAATGCTCTCGTGGCGGGCCAGTTCCCGCAATCCGTTGTGAAGTATTGTTGCCATGGTATGGGGATTCTCAAAATTGACACGATTTGCAATTTTGACAACAAATAAATTAAGCATGACATCCATAATTATTGCGGAAAGCCGCACTTTCATTTGGAACACAGGCTTGACTGCCAACGGGGCGACCTGCTAGGCAGGCTTTTTCCGTCTTGGAGCTGGCTGCTTCACCCGCGAGTCGGGGGGGGCTTTGGCACGAAAAGGCCCCAAGTGCTGCTGGGTAAGGAACTGTGCAACTTTCTCTGCAGCCTCGCCTATGGCGTCGTGCAGGGGGCAGAGATCTCCGTGTCCGCACCAGTTCGGTCCAAAGGGGCACATGGGCCGGATGTCCATGCGCTCAAAGACGGCCACGATGTCGAAAAGGGAAATCGCTTCGGGCTCGCGAGCCAGACGGTAGCCACCGGTGGGCCCGGTGGTGCCGGTGGTGATCCCCTCCTGAGAAAGCCTGGCCAGCACCTTGGCGACCAGTGGGCGCGGGAGTTCTCTGGCGTCGGCTATTTCAGAGGCACTGATCCTTTCTGATCCGTCTCCGTAGCGCTCGGCCAGGTAGCTGGCAGCGGCTATGGCCTGCTGCGCGAGTTTTCCGATTTTTAGCATTAGCGGCACCATCCGTAGACCAGCTTGGTCGGCACCGCCAGTCCCCAAATTTGGCCAAGCGCGCGTTTTGAACTGGGGCGCGCTGTGCCGCAGGCGCCCAACATCAATCACATATCCAATTCACCCTTTGTCTATTGCACGCTTTATTCGGAGCGATCCACCTGCAATGCTTGACAAGCCGGGGGCTGAACGGGTATATACAGAATTACGTATCCGTAATTCTTCAACAAACCCAACCCCAACGCCGTGTTAACCAAGTCCCAAGCGCGCACCTTTTTCATCGGATCCACCGGCCTTTTTACCGCCGGCTTTTTGACGCTGGTTCTCGACACCCACCGCCAGGTGCCGGCGCAGACCCATGTGGACAAAATCACCCCTGCGGTGGCGCGGGGGAAGCGAATCTGGGAGCACAACAACTGCATGGGGTGCCAGACCCTTTTGGACGAAGGGGCCTGTCACGCTCCGGAGCTGACGAAGGTAGTGGAGCGCCGGGGGCCGGAGTTTCTGCGCGTGTTTT
Organism: bacterium; assembly: GCA_031411255.1. Lineage (GTDB taxonomy): Bacteria > Verrucomicrobiota > Verrucomicrobiia > Verrucomicrobiales > V1-33 > JANOAS01. The sequence goes on along the minus strand of JANOAS010000015.1, from coordinate 20,383 downwards.
TGAAGGACCCGCAGGCCACGTTTCCCGGGCAGCGAAAGATGGTTAACTGCAACTTCACGGACGCGCAGATCGACGACGCAATCGCCTTCCTTGACTGGTGCGGAAAGGTTGATTTCAATGGATTTCCTCTGAAACCACCCTTGCAGCAGACGGCGGTGCCAGTGGCGGCGCAGCAGCTGGCGATGGCCTCCACAAATACCGTGCCCGCCATTTTCCTTGAAACAAGATTGTCCTTCTCACCACTGACGGACGCCCGTGTGGCTATGACCGCTGCAAGGGAAGTCATGGCATCCACGACGTCAAAAAGGCCATCGAAACCGGGCATCAGCACGGAAACATGGCTCACGCTTTCGCCCTCGAGCGGCGGGCTGCTGAATATTATCTCCGCATGTTCACCCAGAAGCATTTCGGCATCAATCCACACACCGGAAAGCTCGCCAGCACGATTTGCAGGCTGTTTGCCCGCCTGCGCATGAAATGACATCCCGCAACACTCACCCATGAAACCAACCATACTGACTACTGCACTGCCGGCCATCGCTGTCATCCTCACCCTCTCCGGCTGCGGAGAGCGTCAACTCAGCCCGAACGAAAAACTATCGCAAGAGACTTTTACCAAGCAGATGCTGGAAATCGCCCGTGCGGGAGCCCCAGCCCAGCCGGCCCCCTCCCCGGACGTGCTGGCGAACCCGACAGCGCAGCCGGACAAGCCCGTGTCCGGGGCTGAAAATGCCGTCCTCGCCGACGCGCCAAACGTCCCGCCCCCGATCACGCGGGACCATCCCACCAAGGTTACGATGAAACTGGAGGTTCAGGAACTGGTCAAACGCATGGCTGACGGTGTGGACTACACGTTCTGGACATTTGGCGGCAGCGTGCCCGGTAAATTCATGCGCGTCCGCCAGAATGACGAGGTCGAGTTTCACCTGATGAACCGCCCGGACAGCAAGATGCCGCACAATATTGACCTCCACGCCGTCACCGGGCCGGGAGGGGGCGCGGCGTCCTCGTTCACGGCTCCGGGGCACGAGTCGGTGTTCTCCTTCAAAGCGCTCAACCCCGGGCTCTATGTCTACCACTGCGCCACAGCCCCCGTGGGCATGCACGTAGCCAACGGAATGTACGGCCTCATCCTTGTCGAGCCCATTGGCGGGTTGCCAAAGGTGGACAGGGAGTATTACGTCATGCAGTCAGAGTTTTACACCAAGGGGCCGTACGGCGAGGCGGGAATCCAGCCGTTCAACATGGAGAAGGCGCTCACGGAAACTCCCGATTACGTGGTCTTCAACGGATCCGTCGGCGCCATCGCCGGGGACAAGGCCCTGCCTGCCAAAGTTGGGGAAAAAGTGCGCTTGTTTGTAGGAAATGGAGGACCGAACCTCACATCGTCCTTCCATGTCATCGGAGAAATCTTCGACAATGTCTACCTCGAAGGCGGCATCAAACCGGCGCAACACCAGGTCCAGACGACCATGATCCCCTCTGGCGGCTCGTGCATCGTTGAGTTTGGGCTGGAGGTGCCGGGAACGTACATTTTGGTGGACCACTCCATCTTCCGCGCCTTCAACAAGGGGGCTGTCGGCATGATCAAGGTCACCGGTGATGAAAACAAACTGGTGTACTCCGGCAAACAGGATGACCGCATTTACCAGCTGGAGGGAGGCGCGATCCAGACGATGCCGCAGACCTCCACCCAGCAGCCGCCCGCCGCGAACAAGGATGAACGCATCGCCAGGGGCAAGGTGCTGTACAATTCCGTCTGCTTCGCCTGCCACCAGCCCGAGGGACAGGGCATTCCGAAGGCATTCCCCCCGGTGGCGAAATCCGACTACCTGAATGCGGATCCGAAACGGGCCGTGGCCACGGTGCTTCATGGGTTGCAGGGCAAGGTGGTGGTGAATGGAGAAACATACGAGAGCATCATGCCGCAGCTTGGCTTGAATGACGAACAGGTGGCCAACGTGCTGACCTACGTCTACAGTCAGTGGGGAAACAGCGGCGCTGAGGTGCTGCCGGAAATGGTGAAGGAAGTCCGCGCGACCGTCCCTGCGGCGCCGGCTCCAGCCCCCCACTAAAACCATGAGGCTTGTCCTGACAGTTCTTGCCGTGCTCGGCTGCGCGTTCGGCGTCTCCCTCGCGGGGACGCCGGATGTTCCGCCGGGCATGGTCCTCATCCCTGGCGGGGAATACAAGCCTCTCTACGCGAAGGAAGCCAAAAGCCGGAAAACAGCCCCCTTTTTCCTGGATGTCGGGCAGGCAACCAACGGGCAGTACCTGGAGTTTCTCAAAGCCCGCCCCGAATGGCGGCGCTCTGCGGTGCTGCGGACCCAGGCTGACAAAAACTACCTGATCCACTGGTCGGGAGATCTGGAGCCGGGGCCCCTGGCTCCGCTGAATGCGCCTGTGACGCACGTTTCATGGTTTGCCGCGCGGGCCTATTGCGCCGCCCAGGGGAAGCGCCTGCCCACGCAGGACGAATGGGAATTCGCCGCGCGAGCGGATGCCACGCGGCTGGATGCAACGAAGGACGAGGCCTACCTGCGCCAGTTGCTGGAATGGTACTCAAAACCAGCCAGCTCGGCACTGGCGGACGCGGGGGCCGGCGTGCTCAATGTTCACGGCGTGCGAGGCCTGCACGGCGTGGTGTGGGAGTGGGTCTACGATTTTAATTCGACAATGATCGTCGGCGATTCCCGCGGCGACGGCTCGCTTGAACGGAGTCTCTTTTGCGGTGCGGGATCTCTCCTGGCTGCCGATGTGGGCAATTACGCGGCCTACATGCGGTATGCTCTCCGCTCCAGTCTGAAAGGCGACTACTGCGTGGCCAGCCTCGGCTTTCGCGCGGCCCGGTCGGTTCAGGAGGAGGTCGTGGGGCCGGCCGCCGCAGGATTCAACACCATCTATGAACTGCCGGGAGTGTGGCGCACGCAGGACGACAAGCCGCTGACTCTTGCGCAGCTGAAGGGGAAATTGCGCGTGGTGACGATGGGGTTCACGTCCTGCAAGTTTGCCTGCCCGAGAATCATCGGGGACATGAAACGGATCGAAAAAACCCTCGAAAAGGACGCCGGTGGCGTCGGCTTTGTTTTCTTCTCCTTCGACACGGCGGCAGACACTCCGGGCAAAATGAAGGCCACCCAGGAGGAAATGAAACTGGACGGCAGTCGCTGGACGTTCGCCGTTTCGAATGAAGAAACCGTCCGCCAGCTGGCGGTGGCCCTGGATTTCAAGTTTACCTCGGAAGGCGGGATTTTTTCCCACTCAAACTTGATCGCAGTCCTGGACGCGGATGGTCGGGTCGTGTACCGGGGGGAGGTGCTTGGAGCCGACCTCGCGCCAGCTCTGGCGGCAATTCGCAACCGGCTTCCTCCACCCTGATTTTCTTAAAACCGATGAAATCACAAATCGCACTTGCTTCAACTCTGGCCCTCGCGGCCTTTTCTCTTGCTGGACCCGGGGAACCCATCGCCCCCGTGCCACCGGCTGCGGAAGCGCCCCCCGCCACGCCGAATCCACTTTCGTTCGCGGAGGGGCGGATGGTCTTTGGCGTTGAGAATCAGTCACGCTTCGAGTACCGGGAGAACACGTTTGATTTCAACTCGGGGGCCGATACGACCAACGACGACTCGTTTTTTCTGAACCGCTTCCGGCTGAGCCTGCAGCTTAAGCCGGCCGACTGGCTGACCTTTTACGTGCAGGGGCAGGACAGCCGGGAGTTTGGCAGCAACCGGGCGAACATCCCCGGAGTGCTCGGAGCAGAGGGGGACAACCCGTTTGACCTCCGCCAGGGGTATGTGGAAATCGGCGGGAGCGGGCCGGATTCGATTTCCCTGCGCGCGGGGCGGCAGGTCATGCAGTACGGAGACCAGCGCCTGATCGGCCCGCTGGAGTGGAGCACGCTCTCGCGCACGTTTGACGCGGCCAGACTGCGCTGGACTGGCAAGGACGGGCTGTGGGTGGATGCGTTCGTTTCCTCCGTGGTGGTGCCGGACCGGAATGGCTTCGATGAAAGTGACTGGGATTCTGTTTTTTCCGGGGTGTATGCCCACATCCCGACGATGGGGGTGCAGGACACCGAGGTGTATGTGCTGGACTTGGACGACACGGACAGGGACGATCATTTCCTGACACTGGGGACGCATGTGAAGTCACTGCCCGGCGTGCTGGGCGGGTGGGACTACGAGGCGGAGCTAGCCGTCCAGACCGGTACGGCCCAGGGAAAGGATCTGAATGCCTGCGCGGTGTATGTAGAAGCGGGCTACACCTTTGACCAGGCGTGGAAACCCAGAGTCAGCTTGGAATACAGCTACGGCAGCGGGGACGGGGACGCGGCGGACGGGAAGGCCGGTGCGTTCCAAAACCTCTACCCGACCAACCACCCGCACTACGGCTACATGGATCTTTTCTCCTGGAGCAACACGCACGACGCCGTGCTGCACCTCAGCGCGAAACCGCACCCGCGCGTGACGGCGAGCCTGGACTGGCATTCCTTCTGGCTGGCGGACACGGCGGACACCTGGCGGCGCGCCAATGCAAAGGCCACAGTGCGCGACGCGAATCCTGCGGCGGGCAACTACGCCGGCAGTGAAGTTGACGCCCTGGTTTCATGCAGTGCGGGCAGCCACCTCACCGTCACGCTGGGCTACTCGCACTTTTTCGCCGGGGACTACCCGGGTGACACGGGAGCCGGCAGCGACGCGGACTTTGCCTACGTCATGACGAGCCTGAAATTTTAAGCCCATGACCCTGCCACTGCCCGACATCACCTCCAGCACGGAAGTCGAAATCCTGGTCAACGCCTTCTACGAAAAGGTGCGGGCTGATGACGTTCTGGGGCCCATTTTTGACCAGGTGGCGCGGGTGAATTGGTCCGCGCACCTGCCCAAAATGTACGCTTTCTGGGAGACGGTGCTCTTCGGCGCCGGGACCTTCCGGGGAAATCCGCTGGCGGCTCACGCGAAGCTGGTTCCGCTGACGGACATGGGACGGGAGAAATTTGAACACTGGCTGGTGCTCTTCAAGGGGACCGTGGACTCCCTCTTTGCCGGGGAAAAGGCTGACCACATCAAGCGGGCTGCCGAGGACATGGCGAACGTCATCTACAGCAAGATCAATAACGTGCCGGATCCTCGATTTGCCCCGGAAAACCTCACTCCCGAGCAGCGGGCGAGGTATGCACAGTACCGGAATGACGCCCCCGGTGGTTAGCGCTCACTGATGGCGTGGGCCGGAACACAGAGAATTTCGCATGGACACGGCACTTGTCAGCGGGCGGCGGGCGTGCCAGACTCGGCTCGATTTGATCCTCTGCCTAAAACCTAAATCCAATCGACCCCTCAAATGAAGACTCCTGTTGTTTCCCGTCGCAGCTTTTTGAAATCGAGCGCCGCCGCGGCCTCGTCAATCGGCTTTCCGATGTTCATACCTTCGCGCGTACTCGCCGGGCCGGAGGCGCCGTCGAACAAGATCAACGTGGGCCTGATCGGCAACGGACTGATCATGCAGGGGCACCGCGGCTACCTGTCGGCGGATGAAGGCGTGCAGGTCGTGGCCGTGTGTGATGTGCACAAGGAGAAGCTGGACAAGGCACTGGCGGAGGTGAAGGAGAAATCCAAGGTCAAGGGCGAATGCCAGGCGGTCGCCGAATTCGAAGCCGTCATCGAGCGTGCGGACGTGGACGCCGTAGTGATCGGCACGCCCGACCACTGGCACGCGGCCATCGCCCTGGCGGCGATTCGCGCAGGCAAGGACGTCTACGTGGAGAAACCGATGACGCTGACCGTTCTGGAGGCGCAGCTCGTGCGCGAGGCGGCGCTGAGGCACGGGCGGATCGTCCAGGTGGGCACCCAGCAGCGCTCGGAGCGGGCGTTCCGCAAGGCGGTGGAAATCGTCCGCAACGGATGGATCGGCAAGGTGCACACCATTTACGCGAAGCTGGGCGAATTCCCCGCCCCCGGCTCCTACCCGGAGATGCCCGTCCCGGCTGGGTTTGACTACGACCGCTGGCTGGGGCCGACGCCGTGGTTTCCCTACAATGACGCCCGCGTGAAGGGCGACTACGGCGGCGGCTGGCGCTGCTTTTGGGAGTACGGCTCACGCAAAAACGGGGACTGGGGAGCGCACCACTTCGACATCATCCAGTGGGCGCTGGACATGGATGACAGCGGCCCGGTCGAGTTCATTCCGAAGGGGTTTGGTGGGGCCGAATTCCAGACCCACATCTACGCAGACGGCACCAAGGTGCACCGCAAGGACGCCGGAATCAAAAACGACCACATGATCCACTTTGTCGGCGAGAAGGGCGAGGTCTTCGTCAGCCGGGGGGACAAGCTCGAAACCACGCCCGAGGACCTGGCGAAAAAGGCGCTCGGGCCAAACGACATCCGCGTTTACGAGTCCACCAACCACCGGGCCAACTGGCTCGAGGGCATCCGCACCCGCAAGCAGACGATCTGCCACGCCGGAGTGGGCGCAAGAACGGCGCACATCTGCCAGCTGAGCGGCATCGCCGAGCGGCTCGGCCGTCCCATCAAGTGGGATCCGAAAAAGGAGGAAATCATCGGCGACCCGGCAGCTGCCCGCTGGCTGGACCGTCCCCGCCGCGCCGGATATGCACTGTGAGACGACGAGTGCAAATAATTGGACACTAGACATTTAAAATCGGAATAAAGAACAAGATTTCCCTGACATGAAGACGACTATTTTAGCCTCGACGGCGGCGGCGGTTTTTCTGGCCATGGTGGCGGCAGGCCCCCCGGCCCGCGCAGCGGACAAGATCAAGCTGGAGCAGCTGGACGGCACCACGCCCGGTCTGAAGCTCGGCTCCATCGAGCTGGGCAAGGCCTACGACGACCTGCTCAAGGAGATGATCCCGAAGCTGGCGGCAGACGAGGTAAAGGACCGCTACCCCATCCAGATGGATCTGCAAAAGCTCGCCCTCTACACCACGCGCCCCGGCGGCGAGGTGGAGCGGAAGGCGCTCAGCATCGCCCTGGGCACCGCAGCCGGCCAGGCCGCGGTGAAACAGCCCGCCCGCGTCTGGCTGGCGCGCCTCCTGGAGTACACCGGGGCCGAGGAGTCTGTCCCGCTGCTGAACAGTCTGCTGAATGACAAGGATGTCGAATTGCGCGAAGTCGCGCGCCGCTCCCTGGAGAAAAACCCCGCCCCGACCGCCGTGGCTCCGCTCCAGCGCGCTCTGGCTGCGGCCAAGGACCCCAAATCCCGCGCGGGGTTGATTCAGTCCCTCGGTGAACGAAAGGACGCAGCCTCCCTCCCCGTCTTTGAAAAAGGTCTGACGGATCCGGATTTCTCAGTAGTGGCCGCCTCTGCAGGCGCTCTGGTGAAAAATGGAACCATGGCCGGAGCCGCCGGGCTGGCCCGCGTGCTGCCCACGCTCAAGGGGCCGGCCCAGTCCCGCGTTTTCGAGGCGCTGTTCGAACTGGTCTCCAGCGTCAGCCGGAGCGGGGATGCCGCCAGCGCGGCCAAGGTCCTGCTGCGGCTGGACGAGTGGGCGGTCACTCCGCACCAGAAGGCCGCCATCTTTAATGCCCGCCTTGCCGCAGACCCGAAGGGGTCGGTCGCCCTTATCAAGGACGGCCTCAAGAGCCCGAACAAGGAAATCCAGAGCGTGGCCCTCAAGTCCGCCCTGGCCAGTCCGGACAAGAGCCTGCTGGAAGGCCTGACCGCGCTCATCCCCACCCTGCCGGTGGCGGTGAAGGCACAGGTGCTCAACATGCTGGTGGAAAACAAAAACCCGGACGCCGAAAAGCAGGCCCTCGGCCTCATCAACGAAAAGGACGCCACCGCGCGTGGAGCCGCACTCACCGCGCTCGCGACTGTCGGCACTGTCGCCAGTCTGGACGCCCTGCTCGGTGTCGGCTCCACAGGTACGCCGGATGAAAAGGGTGTGGCCCTGCGTGCGCTGGAGGCGATGAAGGGCGACGACGTGAACGCGAAACTCCTCGAAAAAGCCACAGCCGGTGATGACAAGGTGCGGGCGGCCGCCATCGGCCTGCTCAGCACGCGCAAGGCGGCTGATCTGACGCCCAAGCTCATGGAGTGGGCCAACGACGGCAGCCCCCTGGTCGCCAGCGCCGTCGCCATGGCCCTCGGACGCGCCGGCGGCGAGGAGGAGGCCCGCGCCATGATCAAGGACCTGAAAACCGCGGCCGACCCGGGCAAGCGCACCAGCCTGCGCGACACCCTTCTGGGCATCCTGCCCCGGCTGGAGAAACCAGAGGAACTTGGCGTCACCCTTTCCCGTACAGCGGCCAATGCCCCCACCGCCAACCGCCTCATCCTGATCGAGCTTTTCGGTGGAGTGGGCGGCGACGCCATGCTGGAGGCGGTGCGCACCTACCTGGCGGATGACAATGACGACGTAAAACTCGCCGCGGCGAAAGCGCTCGGAAACTGGCGCGATTTTGCCGCAGCGCCGGATCTTCAGAAAATGGCCGCCGACACCGCCCTGGATCTGAAATACCACGCCATCGCCGTCACCGGGCTCAGCCGTCTGGTTTCCAGCTCGGACAAAACCCCGGCGGCCGAACGCGTCAAAGCCGCTGCGGACCTGCTGAAAATTTCCCGCCGGCCTGAGGAAAAGCGCGCCGTGCTTTCCGCCCTGGGCAGCATCGGCGACAACGCCGCCGCCGAAACCATCCTCGGAGCCCTGAGCGATGCTGACGTGAAAGTGGAAGCCGGTCTGGCCGCCACCACTCTGGCGGAAAAACTCCTCCCCGCCAATGCCGCCGCCGCCACGGCCCTGGCCACCAAAATCAAGGCAGCCGCCGTGTCCGACGCCGTCACCAAAAAAGCCGAAGCCATCCTGGCCAAGTAACCGTCATCTGGCCCGCCAGGCCGCCCGGGAACTGGCTCGCCAGCCATTCCCGGGCCCTTGCCCTGTGCACTCCCCTGCTTCGCGTACGGCTTTTTCCGCTCGCGCCACTGGACAACCGCGCCCGCCTGCGCTCCTAATGCAGCATGAATGAGGCTCCCAAATTGACGGCTCAGGTTGACCGCGGCAACGTGATCATCGTATTCCGGCTCCCGGGCGAGGCGGAGGCGCTACGCCTCTACTGCCGTCGCGGAGCAGACGCGGACTTTGCACGCCTGACAGACGACGCCGTCAGTCCGTTCATCGACTCCCGCCCCAATCTCGCTCCCGGTCCTGAGCCACGCGACTACCGAGCCTGCTACGTCACAGCAGACGGCGAAGAAACCCTGTGCAGCATGCCGGTTTCCGTGGTGGTGGATTGACGCGGGCTCGCGGGCCCGGAGTGAACTCAGCTCTGAAATATGGCGGGGGCCTTCATCCGGCCTTCACAAAAGCGGTCCAGTTTGGCAGACGGAGGGGTCAGCATTCAGGCAGACCGCTCTCGTCTTCCCTCCCCTCATGAAAATCCGCCCCACTCCCCTCCTCCTCGGCGCGTGCCTTGGCCTCGTCACTGCCTGCCCCGCCCACGATGCCGGCACTCCGCACACAGACGCGGTGGCAGATCCCTTCGCCCCGGTCTCGCTCGCCGCCCTGGTCCCGCCGCCGGGAAATGCCGCGCTCATGTCCGCGTCGTTCACTCCATTCAAGCCGAACGTCCGCCACTACTGGGACGCATCCTATTTCTACGCGGAGTCCGACTCCATGCCGGACGCCACCCTCATGCCGAACATCATGGTCGGCATCACCACATGGCAGCAGCAGCTTCCCATCACGGCTGGCTATTTCGGAAACATCACCAACCAGGAGAACGACCCCGTCTCCCTCGGCTACGGCCAGCCAAACATTTGGCGCATCCCGCTCGTCCCCACCCCGGCGGCCTCGCCCATCTCCCTGACGGGAAATTTTCTCCGTGGCGCAGTGGCCCTCGCCGCCAATGGCATCGCCATTTTCAACCCGCGCAACAACACCGGCCAGTTCTCCCAGGCCATTGGCGAGCTGGACAGCTATGGCGGCCACTGCGGCCGGGCGGATGACTACCACTACCACATCGCGCCGACTCACCTCTACTCCGTGCTCACCCCGGACAAACCCTGCGCCTGGGCTCTGGATGGCTACCCCATTTACGGCTACGTCGAGCCCGACGGCTCCGCCCAGCAGGCGCTGGACACGGACGGCGGCCACAACCACGGCAGCTGGGGCTACCACTACCACGCACGCGGCACCGCCGCCACCGGCCCGCAGAGCCCGCACCTCATGAGCGCCATGCACGGGCAGGTCGTGAACTACGGCGGCCAGATCGACCCCCAGCCCACCGTGGGCGGCATCGCCCCGGCCGGTGCCCCGCTCGCAGGCGCGGCCATCACCGCCTTTGCCAGGCCCGCCAGGGACTCCTGCGTCCTGACCTACACCCTCGCCGGCACCGCCTACAATGTGTCGTGGACCATCAACCGCATCGCCCACAGCGTGGCCGTCACCACCCAGAGCACCAGCGGCACCACCAGCGCCACCTACACCAGCGCCGCCCGGTTCAACTACTACCCCATGGCCCCGGCCTCCATGGCCAGGCTGCCGGACACCGGCCAGGCGCTCAGCGCCACCAGCACGCCGGGCGAGGACAGCGACTACACCGTCAATCCACCCTCCTACACGGACAACGGAAACGGCACCATCACCGACAACGTCACAGGCCTCATGTGGCAGAAAACCGACAGCGGGGAAATGACCTGGGACGCCGCCATCTCCGGCGCCACCGCCCTCGCCCTCGGCGGCTTCACCGACTGGCGGCTGCCCACCGCGCAGGAGGCATTCAGCATTCTCAACCACAACACGAACCCGGCGCTCAACAGCACCTACTTCGTCAACAACGCCGGAGGCACCCCCGGCTACTGGTGGACGAGCGACCTCTTCTACGGCGACAACACAAAGGTCTGGGCCACCAACTCCGGCGGCGGCCTCGGCCCGCACCCGAAAACCTCCACCCTCAGCGCAGGCGGTGCCTCCAGGTTCCACGCCCGCTACGTCCGCGGGGCGCGGCCCACCGTCGGGCACAACTACACGAACAACAACGACGGCACCATCACCGACACGGACACCGGCCTCATGTGGACCCAGGCGCCGTCCTCCGCCCTCTCGTGGACCGCCGCCCTCACCTACGCCGAGGGGCTTTCCCTCGCCGGGTTCACCGACTGGCGGCTGCCAAATGTGAAGGAGCTGCAGTCGCTGGAGGACATCCCGCGCGCCACCGCCTCAGCCGCGACGACCGCGCCGTGTATGAACCGCATCCTCTTCCCCGCCGTCACGGCGGCGGGCCACTGGTCCTCCACCAGTGTGAAATCCGGAACCCCCACCGAGGCGTGGGTCGTGGATTTTGGCGTCACCTCCAGCGCCACCCCGTCGCGAAATCAGCAGGGCATCGTCAGCTACTCCCCCTACGCCACCACTTACCCCGTCCTCGCTGTGCGGACCGCCGGGGCAGCCCCCACGCAGCAGATCGCCATCGAGCAGGAATCCACCACCCTGAGCGACGGTGCCAGCACCGTGGCATGGGGCACCGTCGCCGTGGGTCCGCCGGTGGCGAAAACTTTCACCATCCGAAACAATGGCAACACCTCACTGACCGTTGGCAGCATCACCATCGACGGCACCGGTGCGGCCAGTTTCAGTCTCGCCACCAGTCCGGCTTCCAGCGCGGCAGCTGGCGGCACGACCACCTTCAGCGTGTTGTTTTCTCCCGCTGCTGTCGGGGCGAAAACAGCAGCGCTCCACATTGCCAGCAGTGACGCGAGCGTGGGAGCCGCATTCGACATCGCCCTCACCGGCACCGGCACCGCCGCCCCGCCTGCCATCACCGGCACCAGCACAAATCCCAACACGCCCACCTACGTCGATTCTGTCTTCGTCACCGCGCAGATTCAGGCCGCACCCGGCACCACTCTGACCAATGCCACGCTGAACTACACCATTGGCGGCGCGCAAACCACCGCACCCGTTTTCACCGAAACCATGGCCGCCACCGCCGTCACCCCGTGGACGGGCACCGGCGCGAACAACCCATGGACCGTGACCAGCCTGAGCGGCACGAACACCATCAAACAAGTCACCGCCGCCAACCACGGCGCCGGCAATGCCTGCGGCCTCCAGTTCGACAAAGGCGACGCCACCCTGACCAACAGCATGGTGGCCACTGCGTCCAGCATCAACGCCACCGGCACCGCAGGCTGCGTCGAGTTTTGGGTGAACACCGCGTCCATGATCTCGCCCAATGGCTGGACCTTCCAGCTCTCCCCGGACGGCGGCACCACGTGGACGACGCGCCTCAGCGAACTCACCGGCAGCAACCATGTCTTCCAGTCCTATCACTACGATCTCCTGCCGGCCGAACGCGTCAGCACCCTGCGGATGCGCTTCCAATTCGCCGGCTACCCCGCCGTGGCCCCGACCCCGGCTCCGAAATGCAACATCGACGACATCACCGTCGCCACCACCACCGGCAGCCCGCCCGTGCCCGTGACCATGCTCGACGACGGACTGCACGGCGACGGTCTGGCTGGCGATGGCATCTTCGGCGGCACCATCCCCGTCCGCCCCGCCGGAACCGTGGTGAACTACACCCTCACCGCCACGGACAACAACGGCGGCTTCACCTCCACGACTGCGGCCACCTACACCGTCAGCGCCGTCACCCCGGCCACGAACTTCCTCGCCACCGCCTCGCTGTCCGGCAACACCGTGACCCTCCTCTGGCCCGCCCAGCCCGGCATCAGCTACGCCGCTCAATGGTCGGACGATCTCATCCACTGGACCAGCGTCCCCGTCGGCCAGACCGGCACCTGGTCGGACACCGGAATCCCGGGAACTGTAAGGAAAAGATTCTACCGGGTGATGCGCTGATCCCCACGACAGGATTCACCTCCTTCAAGACGTGAGAGCAGGCTCCTCATTTGCGCCGCGGGCGCGGCCACTGCTTTCGCCCTGCCCAATGTCGCCATCATCGTCACGGATGATCAGGGCTGGGGGGGATGTGGCGTATCACACGCCGACGGGGTAGGCAGGCATCAGCAACAACACGCTGGTGGTTTGGTTTGACGACAATGGCGGCGATGAGACCAAAGGTTCCCTCAACGACCCGCTGCGGGGCACCAAGGGCGACGGCTACGACGGAGCGATTCATGGAGTCGCAGGCATCCGCTGGCCGGGAGCGCAGACTAGACTTGGCCTAGTTCTTGACAAAGTCCATTTCTGTATGCGATACATTAGCCCGATGATCGATCCTGCCACCCTCCTTCGCGAACACGGAGTCCCCATCACGGCCCAGCGCCTTGCCGTGCTGCGGGCGGTGTCCAGTCGACCTCATGCCACGGCGGACGCCATTGCCGAGGACGTTCGCGCCGAGATCGGTGCCATTTCCCGGCAGGCGGTTTACAACGCCCTCGGGATGCTCGCCGAGATGGGCCTCATCCGGCGCATTCAGCCCGCCGGCTCAGCGGCTCTCTACGAGGACCGGGTCGGGGACAATCATCACCACCTGATCTGCCGCACCTGCGGGGCGACGGCCGACGTCGACTGCGCAGTCGGCAAAGCACCCTGCCTGTCTGCGTCGGACAACGCCGGTTTCCGTATTGATGAGGCCGAAGTGATCTACTGGGGCACCTGTCCCGGTTGCCTGGCCAGAGCGTGATGAAATTCCGGCACCAAATTCCCTGACACCCCAAATTCGAAACATGCAAAAAAACAGAAACTCAATCAAACGCACCGTGATGAACGGATCCGTTCCGCGCTGCACACAGCGACTGCTTAAAAGCCGGAATTCGACCTGGCTTTCTGCCCTGGCACTTGGCCTTGGCCTGGGGTCTCCGAGCAACAAGCTCAATGCCCAGACAAGCCCTCCTGCAAAGGGAGCGGCCGACATCAGCAAGTGCCCAGTGATGGGCGATCCGGCTCCCGCCAACCGGAACACGGTGGCCGCAGCCCTGTCCAACCGGGACTGGTGGCCGAATCAACTGAACCTGAAGATTCTGGCTCAGAACTCCTCCAAGACGGACCCCATGGACGGTGACTTTGACTACACTAAAGAGTTCAAGAAGCTTGATCTGAACGCATTGAAGAAAGACATCAAGGATTTGATGACCACCTCTCAGGACTGGTGGCCGGCGGACTACGGCACGTATGGTCCGCTTTTCATCCGCATGGCCTGGCACAGTGCAGGCACCTATCGCGTCACAGACGGACGCGGGGGCGCATCCTACGGCACGCAGCGCTTTGCTCCGCTCAACAGTTGGCCGGACAACGCCAACCTCGACAAGGCGCGTCGCCTCCTTTGGCCGATCAAACAGAAATACGGCAAACAAATCTCATGGGCTGATCTCATGGTCCTCACCGGCAACTGTGCACTGGAGTCGATGGGCTTCAAGACCTTCGGGTTTGCCGGAGGCCGGGCAGATGTCTGGGAACCACAGGAAGACATCAACTGGGGACCTGAGAGCGAGTGGCTCGCCGACAAACGCTACAGCGGCGACCGGAATCTCGACAACCCGCTAGCCGCCGTGCAGATGGGATTGATCTACGTGAATCCAGAAGGCCCCAACGGAAAGGCGGACCCGCTCGCTGCCGCCAGGGACATCCGCATGACCTTCGGCCGCATGGCGATGAATGACGAGGAGACCGTGGCCCTGATCGCTGGCGGACACACGCTGGGAAAAGCCCACGGCGCGGCCAGCGCGAAGAATGTCGGACCGGAGCCCGAAGGTGCCCCGCTCGAGGAGCAAGGCCTCGGCTGGAAGAACAAGCACGGCAAGGGCAACGCGGGAGATACGATCACCAGCGGACTCGAGGGTGCCTGGACAAGCTCACCGTCCAAATGGTCTCACGGCTACTTCGACAACCTCTTCAACTACGAATGGGAACTCACCAAGAGCCCCGCCGGTGCCCAGCAGTGGGTTCCCAAAGGCGGAGCGGCGAAAGAGATGGTGCCGGACGCTCACGACAAGTCGAAGAAACACGCGCCGATCATGTTCACCACGGACCTCTCGCTGAAGCTGGATCCCGAGTATGCGAAGATCTCCAAGCGCTTCCATGACAAACCGGAAGAGTTTGACCAGGCCTTCGCCAAGGCATGGTATAAACTGACTCACCGCGACATGGGGCCCTACTCCCGCTGCCTCGGGCCGGAAGTCCCTGCGCCACAACTCTGGCAGGACCCGGTTCCGGCCGTTGCCGGTGAACTGATCGGCGAGAAGGAAATCGCCGACCTGAAGGCGAAAGTGCTCGCCTCCGGCTTGTCCACCTCACAACTCGTCTCGACCGCCTGGGCGTCCGCCTCCACCTTCCGCGGGTCCGACAAGCGTGGCGGAGCCAATGGGGCCCGCATCCGCCTGGCCCCGCAGAAGGACTGGGAAGTCAACAACCCGGCCGAACTCGCCAAAGTTCTCGCCGCGTTGGAGAAAATCCAAACAGAGTTCAACAGTGGCGCCAAAAAGGTCTCGCTCGCTGATTTGATCGTGCTCGGCGGCTGCGCAGGAGTCGAAGCTGCGGCCAAGAAAGCGGGTCAGGACGTGAAGGTTCCCTTCGCCCCCGGCCGCACCGACGCGACGCAGGAGATGACCGATGTGGCGTCTGTCGCAGCTCTCGAACCGAAGGCCGATGGCTTCCGAAACTTCCTCGGACACAAGCTCGACCGCCCAGCGCCAGAGACACTCGTTGATCGCGCTCAACTGCTCACCCTGACCGCGCCAGAAATGACCGTCCTCATCGGCGGCATGAGGGTGCTCAACACCAACGTCGGCTTTCCCGAACTCGGCGTCTTCACCACGCAGCCCGGGGCGCTGACCAACGACTTCTTCGTGAATCTGCTCGACATGGGCACCGAATGGAAAAAGTCCGCCATGTGTGAACACTTCTTCGAAGGCAGGGATCCCAAGACCAGTCAGGTCAAATGGACCGCCACCTCCGTCGATCTCGTGTTCGGTTCGAACTCCCAACTGCGGGCGCTCGCGGAAGTCTATGCTTCAGCGGATTCTCAGCAAAAGTTCGTCCATGACTTCGTAGCCGCGTGGAACAAGGTGATGAATCTGGATCGGTTCGACATCCCCCGGGTGGCTGCCAGCCGGTAACAAAGTTTACGCTCAAATGGCGGTCCGGAAACGGGCCGCCATTTTTTGTCCATACTTTGAAAGCGGTCGTCACGGAGGCCGCGCATTCGGCAGGGCCAGCGCGCCCCAGCGCAATGGAAGCAAGGTTGACGAGGCCACGGGAAACCCTGAGTCTGGCGGGGATGAATGTCCGCGCAATGCTCCTCCTGGCCGTAGTGGCGCTGGTTTCTCCCGCCAGCCGGGCGGAGAGACCATCGCCTGCAGGGCATTGGGCGTACCAGCCGGTGAGGGAGGCTGCCGTACCGGCAGTGCGGGATGCGGAGTGGCCGCGCACGGATGTTGACCGGTTTTTCCTGGCGAAAATGGACGCGAATGGGCTGCATCCGGCTCCGGACGCCACGCCGGAGGCTCTCTGCCGCCGGGCGCACTTTACTTTGACCGGCCTGCCGCCTGCCCCGGAGCGGGTGCTGGCTTTCGCGCGCGCGGTGGCTGCCTCCGGCCTGGATGCGGCCCTCGCGGAGCTGGTGGATGAACTGCTGGCCTCGCCCCACTTTGGTGAAAAATGTGCGCAGCACTGGATGGACGTCGTCCACTATGCCGACGGCAAGGGCAGCGAGTATGACTACCCCATCGCAGGGGCGTGGCGCTACAGGGACTATCTTGTCCGGGCGTTCAATGCGGACGTGCCTTACGATCAATTTCTGCGCGAGCATCTCATCGGCGATCTCATTCCGCCCCGTGTGGTGGAAAACCGGAATGAATCCCTGCTGGCGACCTGCTGGTGGCACATGGGCGAGGCGGTGAACAGCCCGGTGGATCTGCCCAATGACGAGGCGAACCGAATGGAGAGCACCATCGATACACTGGGCAAGGGATTCCAGGGCCTGACCATGTCTTGCGCCCGCTGCCATGATCACAAGTTCGATCCCGTTTCCACGCGCGACTACTACGCGCTCTATGGCATCATCGCAGGCAGCCCCACCCGGCGCACTTGGGCAAATGAACCAGCGCTAAAGACTGCTGCGGATGCCCTCCGGGCCAGCCGGGATGCCTACGATGCCACGCAGCCGAAACCGGATGCCATCGCGCTGCCTCCGCTGCCGCAGCCTGATGGCCGGCGGGTCACGGTGCTGGGCGAATTTGCGGAAAAACTGCCCGATGGCTGGATGGTCGAGGGCTCCACCGACCTCATCACGGTGAAAGACGCCGTCTTGCGCGGGGCTCTGCCAGGCCTGTGGTCCGGCCACCTTTCGCGGAAACTGCCGGCCTGGATGAGGAGCCCGGAGTTCACCCTGGATCACGATTTTATCGACGTCCTCGTCACGGGCGAGGACAGCATGATTCAGGTCATCGTGGACAATTATTTGATCATCAAAGATCCGCTCTACGGACGTCTGAAGGCGGAGATCAAAAGCCCTGATGGCTGGCGCTGGCATCGCATGCCAGTGGGGCGGTGGAAGGGCCAGCGCTGCGTCGTCGAAGTGCACACAGGCAAAGTGCAGGAGCATTCAAACCTGCTCGGGGTGACGGATACGGACAAAGCGCAGTTCGGTCTGAGGGCGGTGTGGCTGACGGACGGCCCGGAGTGGCCCGCACCGGCGTGGCAGGCCCCGCCGCAGATCAACCGCTGGCCCGGCGCTCCCGAACTGGAGGCGAAGGTGCCGGCGGCAGAGAGGTTCGTCGGCATCAGCGAAGCAGCTGGCAGGGACGTGGCCGTCATGAACCGGGGTGATGCCCACCAGCCTCTCACCAAACTGGCGACCCGCGAATACCTCGATTTTTTCCCCGCGCTGCAACGACCCGTGACCTCCGGCACCGGACGCCGGGAACTGGCGGAGGCTCTCCTGTCGGAGGAAAATCCACTGACACTGCGGGTGTATGTCAACCGCCTCTGGCATCATGTTTTCGGGCGCGGGATCGTGGCGACGACGGACAATGTCGGCCACCTCGGCCTCCCGCCCACTCATCCGGAGTGCTTGGATTTCCTGACGATGCAGTTCCGGAAAAAGCATCACCTGCAAACAAAGTCCGCCCTGCGGGAACTGCTGCTCTCCCGGCTTTGGAGACAGGCGGCGATCGCCCCTCCCGCCACAGATCCTGACAACAAGTGGCTTTCCGTTTCCCCACTGCGCCGGCTGGATGCGGAGTCCATCCGCGACACCATCCTCGCAGTCACGGATGACATCGACCTGACCATCGGCGGCGCACCCATTCCGGTGCCGCACCGTCTGATGGAGAAAGATCCACCCAGCGGCCCCGTCGACGGCCAGCGCCGCCGGAGCCTTTATCTGGAACGCCGCCGTAACTACCCGCAGCGGTTTCTCGCCATCTTTGACCGTCCCTCTCCGCAGGCGACCATGGGCTGCCGCGATGTGACGAATGTCCCGGCGCAATCCCTCGCTCTGCTCAACGATCCCTTCGTGATCGAGCAGGCGCAGCGCTGGGCGCAGCGGATGGCGGGTGCTGCGGGAAGCGTGGACGAGCGGCTGGCCCGGATGCATTTTAAAGCCCTTGGCCGCCCCGCGACGGATGACGAACTCACCGCACTGCGGTCTCTGGCAGGCGACGCTGCGCAGCCGGACGCATGGGCGCTCGTGGCACTCTCACTTATCAATCAGAAGGAATTCATCTATGTCCGCTGACACTCCCCTGCCCCGCCAGTTTTCCCGCCGCGCCTTTCTGAATCGCGCTGCGCTCGGCATTGGCGGCATCGCCGGGCTCGCCCTCCACACAGACCTGGCCAGGGCTCATGCCGCGGCGCATTTCCGCCCGCGGGCGAAGCGGGTCATCTGGCTCTACATGGACGGCGGCGTCTCGCATGTGGACAGTTTTGACCCCAAGCCCAGGCTGGCCGAGCTCGCGGGCAAACCCTTCCCCATGAAGATGGAGGCCACGCAGTTTGACAGCAATGGCCCGGTCTTCGCCAGCCCGTGGAGCTTCGGCCGATATGGCCAGACCGGGCTCGCGGTCAGCGAATTGTTTCCCCACATCGCCACCTGCGCAGATGAGATCTGCCTGCTGCGCTCGATGACAAATCCCTCGTCAGTGCATGCCACGGGCAACTACTGGATGCACACCGGCTGGGGCGTGGCCGGCCGGCCCAGCGCCGGGTCGTGGATCAGCTATGCTCTGGGTTCCGCCAATCAGAACCTTCCCGCCTTCGTCGTGCTCAACGGCGGCATGCTGCCCACGGGAGGCATCGAGTGCTTCAAAAGCGGATTCCTGCCGGCCGCGCACAACGCCTCGCTCGTGGAAAAAGCCGACCCGGCTTTTGACAATGTGTCCCCCGGCCTCGCGACGCAGCAGTCCCGCCTGCTCCAGCATCTGCGCGGGGCCGACAGCGCCTTCTCCGCGCGGCTCGGCCACCCCGCGAGCGTCGAGGGGGCCATCGCCAACTACGAACTCGCCGCCCGCCTCCAGACCGCCGTGCCGGACCTGCTCGACTTCTCCGGCGAGAGTGAATCCACGCGCAAATCCTACGGCCCGGACGCTCCGTTTTCCTTCACCCGCGACTACGCACGCCAGTGCCTGCTGGCTAGGCGCCTCGCCGAGCGCGATGTGCGCTTCATCGCTCTCACCATGCCCGCCGTGCTTGGCGACTCGCGCTGGGACGGCCATGGCAACATCAAGCTCAACCACGGCCAGAACGCCCTGACAGTGGACCAGCCCATCGCCGCCCTCATCAAAGACCTGCGCCAGCGCGGCCTCCTTGATGACACTCTCGTCGTCTTCGCCACCGAGTTCGGCCGCACGCCCTTCACCCAGGGAAAGGACGGACGCGATCACAATCCCTTCGGTTTTTCACTCTGGATGGCCGGCGCTGGTCTCCGCCCCGGCACCTACGGCAGCACGGATGAGTTTGGCTACCGCGCCGTGGAAAATCCCCTCACCGTGCACGATTTCCACGCCACCATTCTCCACCTCCTCGGCCTCGACCACGAAGCGCTCACCTACCACCACGGCGGCCGCAACTACCGCCTCACGGATGTGGAAGGCACCGTAGTGCAGGCAGTGCTCGGGTAGACCCAAGGAGGGAGACTTTGCAAGTCTCAACCCCCTGGAGCTTGCTTCAACGGGGCCGCCTCTGGTCAGAGGCGGAAGGACGCTCGCAACCGTCGCCTTTGACGGCTCCGGCGTGGCTTCAACGGGGCCGCCTCTGATCAGAGGCGGAAGGCCAAGAACTGCGGATGCACGCCTTCGGCGCCGTTTCGCTTCAACGGGGCCGCCTCTGATCAGAGGCGGAAGGTGCCTGCCTGCCTGCCTGCCTGCCTAGCGCGGGGGGGTGCTTCAACGGGGCCGCCTCTGATCAGAGGCGGAAGGGGTGCGGGTGGAGAGCCGCCGGGTGCCGCGCGGGACGCTTCAA
>JANOAS010000014.1:0-1999 GCA_031411255.1 bacterium | reverse complement strand
GTCGTAGACGACTGGCTGGATCATGGCAGCCAACGATGGGGTTGAGGAGGGCTTTTGTCCAGTTTTTTCCTCAGCACCACTCATCCTCAGCTGGCTGCCTGGGAATCTGCGGAAACCCTGCCAATCTCTCTTACCGCTCCCGAAAAATCTTGTCGGAACCCCTGAAAACCCGCATCATGCCCTACTTTTAAACCCAAACCATGCGCCATACCCACCACGGGCCGCCGCCCCACACCACCACCGCCGGCTTTTTCCGCCGGGTGCTTACCCTCCTGCTCCTCGCCCTCGCATGGGGGCTGCCCGCCTTCACGGTGCCGGCCGGTGCGCAGTCCACCCCAGCTCCACCCATCCCATTTTCCGAGATCGGGGCCAAGGCCACGGCCGACTACAAGGGCGAGGCCTTGGGCATCACCACCACAGACGGCGCGGCAACCCTGCGCACCGGCTTCCAGAAGCTGGCGGGCACCGTCACCGACCATGGGCTGCAGGTGGACTCCACTGCGGAGAATGAAGGCCAGCTCAAGCTCACGGCCGCGGCAGTGCGCCGTGGCGAGGGCCAGCCCGCCATCCTTCCGGCCTGCGGCACCGTGGCCTCCACGGAAAAGGTCGTCAGCTTCATCCGCCCGGGGGTGACGGAGGAATACTCCGTCAGCGTGGACGGCCTGCGGCAGGACTTCATCCTCACCGGCAAGCCGGCGGGCACCGGCACGCTCAGCGTGGAGCTGGCGCTGACCGGTGCGGCGGCAGAGGCCGCCTCCTATGGGGCAAAGCTCACGCTCGAGGGCTCCGGCCGCGCCCTGGCCTACAGTCGCCTGCACGTGGCGGATGCGAACGGACAGGAACTCACCGCCACCATGGAGGTGCTCGCCTCCAGCCGGCTGGCCATCCACGTGGAGGATGCAGGGGCGGTCTATCCCGTGCGCATTGATCCCACCTTCAGCGACGCAGACTGGGTGAGCCTGAACCCCGGCCTCCCAGGGGCCAATGGCACGGTAACAGCGATGGTCTTAGACGGCAGCGGCAATCTCTACGTCGGCGGGGGCTTCACCTTCATCGGCACCGTGGCAGCCAACGGTATCGCGAAATGGAACGGCAGCACGTGGTCGAACCTCGGCACGGCGATGGACAGCAGCGTCTCTGCGCTGGCGGTGGTCGGCAGCGACGTCTACGCCGGAGGCGCCTTCACCGCGGCGGACGGCACGACGGTCAACCGCATCGCGAAATGGAACGGCAGCGCGTGGTCCGCCCTCGGCTCGGGATTGAACGGCAGCGTCTGGGCGCTGGCGGTGAGCGGCAGCGACCTCTACGCCGGAGGTGAGTTCACTAGGGCGGGCGGGGTGGCTAACACTGGATACATAGCGAAATGGAACGGCAGTGCGTGGTCGGCAGTCGGCCTGGGGCTGAACGGCACTGTCAATGCGCTGGCGGTGAGCGGCAGCGACCTCTACGCCGGGAGCCAGTTCACCACGGCGGGCGGCGCGACGGTCAACCGCATCGCGAAATGGAACGGCAGCGCGTGGTCCGCCCTCGGCTCGGGGATGAACAGCGTCGTCTATGCTCTGGCGGTGAGCGGCAGCGACCTCTACGCCGGAGGCATCTTCACCACAGCGGGCGGCACGACGGCCAAGCGCATCGCGAAATGGGACGGCAGCGCGTGGTCCGCCCTCGGCTCGGGGATAGGCTCGGGGATTGGCGTCATTGCGTTTGGAGTCGTCCGTGCGCTGGCGGTGAGCGGCAGCGATCTCTTCGCCGGAGGTCTCTCCACCACGGCGGGCGGCACGGAGGCCAATTCCGTCGCGAAATGGAATGGCAGCGCGTGGTCCGCCCTCGGCTCGGGGATCAACGCCATCGCTGTCCGTGCACTAGTGTGCTGCCTGAGAAGTAGCTGAACAGAATTTTTCAAGCCCGCTGACTTTTCCCACTGCCTCCCTGGCTCTCTGGAGCTTGGCTAAAATTTCCTCACCCTTTGCCCTCCACACGTATCGTTTCGGATTTAGTT
>JANOAS010000013.1:0-14481 GCA_031411255.1 bacterium | reverse complement strand
ACTTGATCATCGGCGTGGATGACTGGACTGACTACGGCTGGGACAATGCCTACGATGCGGCTGGGCGCTGGACGCGCGGGCCGCTGCGGGGGTTTGTTTATTTTGCCCGAAATACGGGCACGACGGCGGGGCCGGCGTATTCGCAGCCCATCCGGGTGCTGGCGGGGGAGGGGCCGCTGGAGACATTTGGCTGGCCGTCGCCAAGTCTGGTGAATTTCGATGACGATGATGACCTGGACCTCGTCTGCGGTGAGTTTCTGGACGGGTTCACCTACTACGAAAACACGGGCACAACGTCCGAGCCGCACTACGCCGCAGGCCGCCGGATCCGGGACGCGGCGGGTGCGGAGGTGAGGATGGATCTGGAAATGATCGTGCCGGTGGCGTTTGACTGGGACCGTGACGGGGATGCGGACTTGATCGTGGGGGATGAGGACGGGCGGGTGGCGTTCGTGGAGAACACGGGACGTCTGGCGCATGACAGGACGCCGGTGTTTGCCCGGCCCCGGTATTTCCTGCAGGAGGCGGACACGCTGAAGTGCGGCGCACTGGCGACGCCGGTGGGGGTGGACTGGGATGGCGACGGAGACACTGACATCGTGAGCGGGAACACGGCGGGGTATGTCGAGTTCTTTGAAAACCTGAGCGGGCCAAAGGTGGCGGAGCCAAAGTGGGCGGCGCCGCGGCGGCTGGAGGCGGGCGGAAAGGTGTTCCGCATCATGGCCGGGCCGAACGGGAGCATCCAGGGACCCGTCGAGGCGAAGTGGGGGTATACGACCTTCAGCGTGGCGGACTGGGACGGGGACGGGCTGCCGGACATTGTGCTGAACAGCATCCTGGGGGAGATCATCTGGCTGCGCAATGAGGGACCTCGCGCCACGCCGCGCCTGGCAGCTCCGCAGGCGGTGGAGGTGAAGTGGGACGGCCCGCAGCCCGCTCTGGCGTGGGGCTGGCGGAAGCCACAGGCCGCAGCGCTGATGACGCAGTGGAGGACGACTCCGGTGGTGTATGACTTCACGCGCGACGGGCTGCCGGATCTGGCCCTGCTGGACACGGAGGGTTACCTCGCGCTCTTCGAGCGGGCGCGGGTGGACGGCCGGCTGGTCCTGCTCGCACCGCGCCGCGCCTTTCTGGACGAGGCGGGCGCCCCGCTGCGCTTGAACCCCGGCACGGCGGGAAAAAGCGGACGCCGGAAACTCTGCCTGACGGACTGGGACGGGGATGGTGCGTTTGATTTCCTCCTGAACTCAGCCAACGCGGACCTGCTCCGCCAGGTGGCGGCGAAGGACGGGACCTGGTCATTTAAAAACGAGGGGCCGCTGGCGAAGGAGAACATCGAAGGCCACGACGTGAGTCCCGGCGTGGCGGACTTCGACGGGGACGGCGTGCCGGATTTTCTGGGTGGCGCGGAGGACGGGCGCTTGTACACGCTGCGGAATCCCCGAGCTGGGAAAAAGTGACGCGCAGCGCCGGGGTCACTCCCTCAGGATGCGGAAGAACATCTGCGGCCCCGAGGCGGCCGGACTGGGAAGGACGACACTGGTTTGGTATCCGGTGGAGCCGGCGCAGGTGGTGGCGTCGGTCCAGGTGGTCAGGTCTGGCGATTGCTGGATGCGATAGGTGGTGAAGGGCTCTGACTGCCAGTAGAGGCTGAATTTTCGTCCCGAGCCTGTGCCGGTGAGGCTGTAGTTGCTGATGGCCGGGACAGGAAGGAGGGTCAGCACGAAATCCCGCCTGGGTTCGAAGTAGTCCACTCCGATGTGGTAGACGACGCCTGCGCGGGCGGTGAAGCGGAATTTCGGGAATCGGAGGACCGGGGAACCGCCGTTGTTGGCGACTTCCCTCAGGCTGCCCACGGTGCTCCCGGTGTAGACTGACACTGACGGCTGGACGCCCGATCCAGTGGTGTCAAAAATGAAGTCGCCGGTCCATGGAGCCGTCCAGGAAAACCAGACGGAGGCTCCATAATCACTACTCAAGGGCTCGGCGGGTTCAGTCGTTGCAGAGGAGAAACTGCCACTGGTCGAATAGGAGACGGAACTGCCCAGGGACGTGGCATTCGCAAAGGAGTCATTCGCTGGAGGCGCGGGGAGTGGGGCGATGTTCAGCCTGCAGCGACCTTCCGAACCGCGCGGGCTGCCCCCGCCGAAGCCCGACACGCGGACCCGATACCAGGTCGAGGCGGTGGCATTGAGGGCAAGCGCGGAGGTGGAGTTGCCGCCGCCGTCGTCATTGCTGCCGACTCTGATGAGCGTGCTGAAAGAGTCGCCCGTGTAGACTTCAAGAACGGTGTCGAAATCACTTCCGATGGTGTCAATTTGCACCGGACCGCTGGACTGGGCCACCCAGGTCCACCAGAGGCTGGCGGGTGTGGATGCCACGGCAGACTCGCCCGGCTCGGTGGAGGCTCCCATGTTGCAGCCGGCTACGTGGGCCTCGCCGACGTCGATGTAGCCGGACTGGTTGAAGTCATCGTTGAAGGGGGGCTGGACGGCGTTCGGGGCTTTGAGCTGGAACGGGGCTGTGTCCGGTGTGCTGATGCCGAAGTCATTTCCCATGAAGCTGAAGGCGAGCGGGCTGAAAGAGGTGTGCCGGCCGAAGGCGTGCCACAGCCCGACGCTGGCCCCTCCGGTGATTTCGTTGTGAATGAGCTCCACCTCGTAGGTGCCGGCGGCCAGGGAGACGGTGCCGAAGACGTCGGCGCAGCAGTTGTTGCTCTGCATCCCGTCCGGCAGGGCCTGGGGCAGGGACTGGGCGGCATTGGGCGAGGAGACGGTCCAGCCGCGGGAACCTTTGATGCGGAAGCGCACGCCGTCGTCGGCATTGAGGCAGTAGGTGTATTCGCCCGCAGTGGTGATGACGAGGCTGGCCCGGGCGCCGGTGACAAAGTTGTCGTCGTTGGCGGCGGTATTCGCGGGAAAGGGGAAGGAAATGCCGGGGTGTCCCTGAGCGCCGGACTCGGGATCGATAAAGTTGATCCAGGAATAGATGGAGGAGGCGGGAAGCAGAACGAAGCCTGTATTCAGCTTGTCGAAGTTGAGATATTTGGTGGAGGCGAGGCCGTCGATGGCACTTTCCGCACCCTGGTTGGCGGGGCTGTTACTGGAGGAGGGGATGACAGCGGAGTCGGCGGATTTGCCACCGTAGAGGGCCATGATGCCGCCCGAGCCGTCGTAGAGTTCGACCTCGGCGATTTGCATGCTGTTGGCCGAACCTGCGGTGCGGACGGTGGGAAAGGTGATGCGGTAGGCATCCCACGGCAGGGTGTTGCTTACGGTGATTTTAGCGGCGGTCGCGCCGCGAGTGGTGGACAACTGGGTGCTGCCGCTCGCAAGCACGGTCCACGGGCCGGAGCCGCCGTGTCCCTTGGTTCCCTCCAGGACAAAGGTGACGGGATCACGCTCGGGAAAGTCATTGGCGCTGGTAAAGCGGATGCCGGAGACGGTGGTGCCCCGGGTCCACCAGGTGTAGAGGCGGGTTTCGGCCGCTGCAAAACTGGTGGCATCCTGGATGAGCTGGGTGACCTGCCAGCCGGGCGCGGCGAGGCGCGCGCTGTTGCCCGCCGTGCCGGAGGGCACGTGGCCGACGAGGCGGAAGGTGGAATCCATGGCCGTCTTCGCCCCGCGGGCGGCGAAGACCTCGGCATACGCGCCGCCGCCGCCCTCCCAGCAGAGGAAATCCAGAGTGTAGGAGCCGGGCGCGAGATGGCAGACGCCCAGGGTGTCGGAGTGCGAGGTGCCGGCGGTGTAGCTCAGCTTGTTTCCAGTGTGGGCCGGGTTGGCCGGGTTCTCAGGATTGAGCCGGGTGCTGCTGGTGAAGACGGCGCCATCGATGATGAGGCGGGCTCCGTCGTCACTGGAAAAGCCGAAGGTGTAGTCGTCCTCCGCCGTGATGACGATGGTGCAGCGGGCATTGATAAAGAAACTGTCATCATCCTTGTTGACCACTCCAGTCGCGGTCTGGTTGTCCCAGGCGAAGGGCAGGTCGCCAGTGAAATAACCTCCATCGCCGGGACGATCAGGGTCGCTGTGATTGATGACGGCAGCCTGGTATTCCGTCCTGATGGCCACGGTGCCGGCATTTGCGAGGGCTGCTTCGGCATCGGCCAGGTTGTTGAGGGGCTGACTGCTGCCATTCCACAAGCGGTATTCCTTCACCTGCCAGGCGCAGTCCGCGCGGACGGGATTGGCCGGGCAGGGTGTGATGGTGATGGGAATGGTGACGACGGCGCTGGCGGTGAAGCCGGCCTTGAACGCGCGGGCGCGGAGGGTGTAGCTGTTGTAAATTTTGAACGGGCGGGTGTAGCTGGCAGAGTTGAAGCCCTCGTTCGGGTCCGGGCCGTCGAGCGTGTAGTAGATGGTGGCTCCGGTGGTGGCGGTGGTCATGGTCACGCGGGCCTGGCAGGGCCAGGAGCCGCCATTCGGAGTGACGACAGGGGTGGCGACTGTTTGTGAGGCAGTGACGGTGTAAGTGGCGGCAGCGACGCTGCTGTTGATCCAGCCGGACTTCGTGGCGATGGCCTTCACCGTGGCAGTGGTGGTGAGCGGAAAAGGGTCGGTGTAAGGAATGGAGGCGGCGGTCGGCGTGGAGCCGTTGGTGGTGTAGTAGATGGTGGCTCCGGGGGTTGTCGTGGTGAGAGTGACGGTGACGGAGCCGGAGTAAGTGCCCGCTGCCGGGCTGAAGGCAGGCGTGGCGACGGTCTGCTGGCTGGGCAGGGTGAAGGTAGCGCTGGCCACTGGGCTGCCGGTCCAGCCGGATTTAAATCCTTTTGCCAGGACGGTGGTGGTGGTCGTGAGGGTGAAGGGGGCGGTGTAAGCGGGCGAGGTGGCGGTGGGCACGGTCCCGTCCGTGGTGTAGCGGATGGTGGCATCCGTGGGCAGCACGGAGAGTGTGACCTGAGTGTTTCCAGTGAAGGTGCCTCCCGGCGGCGAGATGGATGGCACGCTGACGGTGGACGGGATGTTGATGGTGAAAAGGGCTGAGGCGACGGCGCTGTCCGTCCAGCACTCGCGGAAAGCGCGGGCCTTGAGTGTGGTGTTCGCCGTGAGGCTGATGGCTCCGGTGTAGAGCGGCGAAGTTGCCGTGGGCGTGCTGCCGTCCGTGGTGTAGCGGATCGCGGCCCCGGCGGTGCTGCAGGTGATGGTGGCGTCCGTCCCGCTGGTGAAAGTGCCTCCGGCAGGAGTGATGACTGGCGTGGCCACGGTGGCGGCATTCACCACGTAAACGGCGCTGGCCGCCGCGCTGTCCGTGGCCCCGCTGAGAAAGGCGCGGGCCTTGACTGTCTTTGACGTGGTGAGGCGGATGGCGCTGGCGTAGAGCGTGGAGGTGGAGACGGGATCCGTGCCGTCCAGCGTGTAGCGGATGGCCGCGCCGCCGGTGGAGGTGCTCATGGAGACGTCCACACAGCCGCTGTAAGTGCCCGCCACCGGGCTGAAGACCGGCGTGGCAACGGTGGCGGGGGGAGCGCCGACGGTGAAGGTGTTGGAGAAATTGATGTAGTGCTTCAGCTCTTTTCCGCCGGCCACGGCCTCGGTCAAAAGCATGGTGCTGTAGTAGGTGCCGGCAGGGGGCTGGGTGAAGGGCACGCTGGCGCTGGTGGCATTGAAGGAATAGCGGGCTCCGCAGAGCTGGCCGGGGCTGGGGTAGGAATAGCTGGCCATGAGCACGCCGGGGGAGGGGTTCAACTGGCCATCGGGCACGAATGGGGCCGCTGTGGCGAAGAGCTGCACCGCGAGGGCCCCGGAAAGGCCGCCTTCCGAGTAATTGATTACCTGCGGTATGCCAAGGGTTGCGGAGTTTCCATTCTGCTGCCAGCTGGCCTGGCCGTTGAAGTAGATGTTTCCAAACTGGATCGTGGTGCACCCGCCGGAGAAATTCGTGAAATCATACCACGAGCGGACGAAACCGCTTTCCTTCAGGAAAAGCCGCACGCAGTAGGTGCCGGTGGCGGGCTTGTTGCTCAACGCCGGTTTCACAGTGCCGGAGGCGAGGTAGGAATTTCCGGCGATGGTCGTTCCATCCGAGTAGGTTGCCATCTTGTAGCCCTGGCTGCTCGAGGGGATGATGGCCCACAATTCCAGGCTGATCTGGCCGGACTGGGTGGCGTCGAGATTGTTGATCCGGCCCCATGTGATGGCCACCTGGCTGCAGGAGAGGTTGTAGGTGGTGCTCGGTCCGATGGCGAAGACGCACGGCCCCTCAAGGGTGAGGTTTGTGGCCTGCGACACGCCGGTCAGGCCCGGCAGGAGCAGGCTGAGGAGGAGGAAAAAAAGAGTGCGGAGATTCATGGTGGCGGGGGGCAGTGGTGGGAGCCCACTCTTTCCATCGAAACTCAGGCGCGGCGATGACGGGAAATCGCGAATTTTTTTCAGCCGCCGTGTCAGCGAGCCGGGGGCTGGTCCGGCCAGTCGAGGGCGAGGGGGCGGAGCTTCTCGTGCAGGAGGCGGATGTCCCAGAGGCGGATGCTTTTTCTGGCCTCGCAGGCGAGCCAGCGGCCGTCCCGGCTGAAGGCGAGGCCGGCGGTGGAGATCTTGTGAGGGAAGGGCTGGGTGAGGCGTGCCAGTTCCTCTCCGGTGGCCAGGCTGACGAGGCGCACCGTGGACTCGTCCGCCATGATGGCGGCCAGGCCGGCGTCCGGGGCGAAGGCGACGTAGCCGTGGTCCAGGCCGGAGGCTTCCCGCGTGTGGCGGCGGATTTCCCGCCAGGTGAGGGTCTCGTATTCCACGAGTTCGTGGGTGGCACTGATGAAGAGGCGGCGGCCATCCGGGGTGAAATACGGGGCGCAGTTTCCGGCAGGCAGCTTCTGCACGAGGCTGCCGTCGGTGGCGGACCAGACGCAGGCGTCGGAGCCGGAGGATGCCTTGTTGTTCCAGTAGCCGGTGGCCAGCCAGCGCCCGTCGGGGCTCCAGGCGGGGTTGGCGGAGAGGGCGTCGGTTTTCAGGGAAAAGAGGCGTGCCCCGGTGCGCAGGTCGAACACCCCCGAGGAAGAACCTCCGGTCAGTAGGCGGCTGGCATGCGGGGAAAGGGCGAAGGTTTTGACTGTTCCCCAGTCTCCGGCGAGGGGCGGGGCGGCCTCCAGGACAGGCTGGCCGGGCCCGGGGTGCGTGACTTTCACCGGCAGCAGCCCGCGCGTGCGGTCGAGCACCAGCAGTTCGTTTTCCGAAATGAATACGGCCTTTTCCCCGTCCTGCAAGGGAAGGGAGGCGGTGGGGAGCAGGGTCGTCGTGTTTCTCAGGACGAGGGAGCTGTGGCTGGTTTCGGCGATCCAGCAGCCGTCAGGGCTCATCTGGATGCTGCGGACAGGCTCGTCCTCGTCCCCGCGCGGCGGGGCGCAACGCCACACATCCGGCGGGGTGACGGAGCAAATGCCCGGACGCTCGCCGACGGTGACGAGCAGTGAGTGGCCGTCCGTGCTGAACTGTCGCGGGCGCAAGCCGGACGTTTGCTGCAGGGGTTCGCTCAGGACGGGATGCAGGAACCGCAGGATGCCGTCCCACGAGGTGGAGGCGGAGAAAAGTCCGGAGGGGTGCATGAAAACGAGCACGCCTTCCCTGTCATGCTTGGTCATCGACTGCGCGGTGCCCAGAGCGGGCCGGAGGCACCAGGCGTCGCGGTCGCTTCCGCAGATGAGCGAGCCTCCGTCGGGCTGCCACTGGGCGTTGAGAACGTCGGTGGGAAACTCGACCAGGCGCGAGACAAAGGCTGGCGGGGTCAGGCTCCAGAGTTCGCCGGTTCCACGTTTAAAAATCGCGGCACGCCGGCCATCTGGCGAGGCCTCGATGAAGGTGGGCACGCCGGCGCACGGGGCGAGGGAGAGGATGGCACCAGTGCCGGCATTGCGGATTTCCAGGAGGCCGCTGCGGATGACGATCAGCTTGGTGCCGTCCGGGGTAAAGGCTGCGCCGGGTGCGGCGCCGGGCAGTTCCACGATGCGGGCTCCGGTTTCCGCATCCCACAGCGCCCCGGTGCAGAGTCGCGTGGCACTGTCCTGGCTGCGGGCTGTGAAAATGTGGCGGAAGTCCGGGGAGATGCGGAACGAATGCAGGGCGGGACCATCCAGGACGCAATACGGCGTGTCCGCGCCCAGCTTTTGAAAGACGATGCGGTTCTCCACACGGCAGGCTGTGCGGGTGAGGGTGGAGTCGGCATTGACGTCGCTTGCGCCTTTCGCCAGCCGCGGATGGAAGACGGGTTCGCCCAGGTCTGGCAGGGCCAGCGCGGCGATGGCTTCATTGCGCAGTTCCAGCGCGGGGCGGTGTGCGGCGGCCTGGCCCAGGGAGGCCAGGCTGAGTGTCCGCTGGCCCCGGGCACGGGAAATGCGCAGCGCCTTTGCCTCGCTGACGTTCGCCTTCCAGAGGGACTCCTCCGCCTGCCTGAGTGCGGCTACGGCCAGGGCAGCTTCCCTGTCCGCACGCCGCCACTGAGAGACTACTCCGGCCAGCCCGGCGGCAAAGATGAGCAGGGACGCGGCAGCCAGCCCTGCGATGGCGGGACGCCGCCGGCACCAGCGCCAGAGCCGCTCCGGGGCACGCGCCGCCCGCGCCGTGATGGGCTCCCCGTTCAGCCAGCGCTGCAGGTCATCCGCCAAGGCCTGTGCGGTGCGGTAGCGGCGGAGAGGTTCCTTTTCCAGGCACTTGAGGCAGATGACATCCAGGTCCCGGTCCACTCCGGCGGGCGCTGCGGTCAGGGATGCTGGCTCGTCCTGCCTGATGGCGAGAAACAGGGCGGGCAGGGAGTCCCCGGTGAAGGGGGGGCGGCTGCTCAGCATTTCGTAAAAAATGGCACCCAGGCTGTAGATGTCCACCGCAGTGGTGGGCGGGCGCCGGGTGTCCGTCTGCTCCGGGGCCATGTAGGACGGGGTGCCCAGCGCGGCCCCGGTGAGGGTGAGCCCCACCTCCGCATCCAGCCGCCGGGCCAGGCCAAAATCGGTCACATGCGGAGCGCCCGCGAGGTCGAGCAGGATGTTTCCCGGCTTCAGGTCCCGGTGGAGGAAGCCCCGCTCGTGCGCATGCTGCACCGCCAGCGCCGTCGTGAGGATGAGCACGGTGGCCTCCCGTGCAGGCAGGGGGCCGCGCGTCCGCCGCAGCCGGGCGGAGAGGCTTTCGCCCTCGATCAACTGCATGGCAAAAAACGGCTGCCCGTCCTCCTCCCCGGCCTCGTGGATGGCGACGATGCCCGGGTGCTCCAGCGCTGCCGCCGCCTCCGCCTCGGCCAGGAAGCGCCGCCGCTCCTCCCGCGAGGCCAGCGGGCCGGTCAGGATGAGCTTCACCGCCACGGTCCGGTTCAGGGAAATCTGGCGGGCACGATAAACAACGCCCATCCCGCCTCGGCCGATTTCCTCCTGCAGCTCAAAGTCGCCCACCCGGCTCATCGGTGGCGGGGCATCCTCCCCAATATCCGAGAAAAGTGATGCGCCCAGGCACGACGCGCAGAGCGAGCCCGGCACACCAGAGGCGAGCGGGGCTGCGCAGCGCGAACAGTGGCCGGCTGACTGGTCTGGGGGCACGACAGACATAATCGATAGAGGCCGCCTCCGATGATGCGGATTATTTTCCGAAAAGCGAGCGCAGTTCCTCCTCCGCCTCGCTCCTTGTCCCTACGGTTTGCATGATTTCCTCCATGATCAGCTCCCGGCAGCGCAGGCGCAGGCGGCGCACCGCAGCGGCGGTCGCGTTTGTAGAAAGGCCGAGCGGTCCCGCGACAGCGGCGTAATCGCCCTCCAGAGGCGGCGTGGCGATGAATTCCTTCAGCACGGCAAACTCGGTTGCCCGGCCGGCAGCCGCCTGCTCCTCCTCCAGCCGCTGGAAGGCGCGCGCCACCAGCACCTGGCTCCACCGCCGGTCAAAGGCGGCGTCCGGCGTGTCCGTGGTGGCTGGTTCCAGAGCATACTGCTGTTCGGGATTCAGCCCGTCCCACTCGATCACCGCCCGGCCCCCGCCGCGCTTGGCTGCGGTCTGTGTGCGCAGATGGTCGGTCAGGAAATACTGGATGCTGCGGATGAGATAGGTGCGGAACCTTCCCTTTTCCTGCTTCACGCTGCCGAGGGACCCCTTCCTCAGCAGCCCGGCCAGAAACTCCTGGGTCAGGTCCTTCGCCTCCTCCGGTCCGTGCCCGCGGCTGCGGATCCAGGCATACACGGGAAACCAGTAGGCCCGGCAGAGGCTCTCCAGCGCGGCTCCGGCCCCCGGTTCCTCACTTTGCCCCGCCCGGAGCACGAGGCTCCAGCGTGTTTCTTCAAACCTGCCGCCGGCCTCGGGGGTGGTTGGGCTGGCGGCGTTGGTGGCTGGGTCCGGCATGGGCTTCAGCCAAACGTATCACCCGGCTCCTGCGGGTGACAAGGGTTTGTTTGGTGGTCCGGCGCGCTGGGGCACGGGGAATCCGGCGGCCCGCCGTCGAATTGAGCCGGGGCGGATGATGGAGGTGGCGGAACTGCCGCAGGGTGCTATTTCTTCCACGCATGAGCCAGAACCACCCTGCGGAAGAATCCATCATGCCATCCCGGGCCGACCGGTTGAGGGGGCCGTTGTACTGGCTTTCCGGAGCGCGGTGGGAAACGCTGAGGCTGTGTCCCGCTTCAGAGCGTGAACGGGTGGCGGTTCTTGGATCGACGGTGCTCATCCCGACGGTCATGTCGTTTTTCGGCATGTTTTTCTATGCGCGCAGCCGGTTTGCGGAGCCGCAGTTTCTCATGATCTTTGTGGCCTCCCTGGCGTGGGCGTTCGTCATCATGAATACGGACCGCATCTTGCTGGCCACGTACCGTCCGTTTCAGCCCATCTGGCGGAAGTTTCTCCAAGTCATGTTCCGCTTTGGCCTGGCGGCCGTGGTGAGTGTGGCCATCGCCTTTCCCTTCTGCCTGGACCAGTACCGGCCGGCCATCGCGCACCGCTACCAGACGGAAATCCAGACGGTGCTCAACGGCCTGCGCGAGGAGGAGAGCACGACGCGCCAGACTCTGGTGGGGACCTACACGAAGGAGCACGATGAAAAGGTGGCGCTCCTGCCGCCGCTGCAGAACAGCATCCTGAACACGGATGTCTATGCGGATGAAAAGCTGGAGGAGGAGAAAAAGAAGATCAGCGCCGAGGGATTCGTCCCGACGGCCTCTCCGGCGACGCGGCAGGTGGTCTCCCAGGTGGAGGCGGTGAAGGAGGCCCTCTCGAAACTGAAGGCGGACCTGAATGAAAAAGAGGGGCTGCACCGCCGGCTGGTGGAGGCCATCGCCCGGGAGGTGGCGGGGGAGCCGAACGAGTTTTTTCCCGAGCCGAAGAAGGCGGGCGAGGGGCCGCGGACGAAGGACATGCAGCGGCGGGACCTGGACACGACGCGCGAGCTGGCGCGCATCCGGTCCGCGACGGCACAGCAGACGGCGGCGCTGGAAAACCTGAACCAGGCCTTGGCGGCGGCGCGGCTGGTGGATCGTACGGCCATGCTGGACGCCCTGCCGGAGCGGCGCGCGGCTTTTGTGGAGGAGGCGGTGGAAAAAGAGCGGGTGCGAAAGGAGAAGCTGGAGCGGCTGGTCGGGGAGATCGCCCAGCATACGGAAGACCAGAAGCGCGCCCTGCGCCTGCATGATGACCGCTACCTCGCGCCCATCCAGCGCTATGAAAACAAGATCAAGGGCATCCTGGACCCGATGGAGGAAACCATCGGGCTCTACAAGGTGATCTTTCTCCCCGCACCCGACGCCACGTCAACGGAGCAGGGCGAGCAGGGCTACAAGTGGATGGCGGGGCTCTTCCAGTTTCTGGTGGTCTTCGGCACCCTGTTTCTGCTCGATCTCGTCCCCATCATGGCCAAGATTTTCAGCCGTCCCGGTCCCTACGATGTGCTGGTCGAGCAGGCCGAGATGGTGGCCGGACTAAACCTGAAAGCCTTCAAAAAAATGTACCCGGAGAGCGCCCGGCGCTGGGCGGCGGGAAATCCGGCCGGGGTGGCCACCTCGCCCGCAGCGGTGCTTGGGCTGCACGTTTTCCCGCCCGCGCCCGCTGCGGAAGCGGGTGGGGGGGCGCAGGAGGGGTAAAAGATACGGCGGACTCAGGGGCGTTGCGAGTGGGGCATCGGATCAACTGGTGCGGCCAGTGCTCGCCGCAGGAGGCTTGATTATGGCAGGGCTCCCTGCACGCTGGCAGGAGTTTTTTCCAGGAATGCTGAAGGTGACGCCGTTCCAAAGTGCGCAGTTGCACCGGGTGGAGGCCGGGGGACTGTGGCTTCTCATTTTTTACCGATGAACCGACTGCCGTTTTCGCCTGTCTTTGTTTTCCTGCCGCTGCTGAGCGGGGTGGGGGGCTGGTGGGTCTCCAGCCACCGGGGGGCGTAAAGGGAAGGCGCGACCGTGAATTCAGCCAACCGGGCTGCCTCTGCCCGCCGGTGGGGAGTGGCCCGGCGGGACGTGGCGAATGGTTTCCTGCGCTGAAGGCAGGGTTGCATTTAACGGAGGGTGAGCCCAAAATCCCGCACCCGGCGTAATGCCACGGACCGAAACCAATCCTTTTCCCATGAACCAGACCGCTCTGCCCCACATTCCAGTTTTCCGCGCCGGATACCAGTACGCCAGCCTCGACGTGGCGGAGGTGAAGTCCGTGGCGGGATCCAAGCCCATGGCCCGCATTTCCCAGGCAAACTCGGGACTGATCAAGCGTGACCTGGCGGCGCTGGGCAAGGCGCGGGCGGTGCTCCAGCGGGTGCCGGCAAAGGAGCGTCTGGCGATGACGCTGCGGGCGGGGGAGATTTTCCTCAATGACACGCTGCCCCTCGGCGACGGCGGGCACATGCAGACGCCGGACGACTACCGGCTCCAGCTGGCCGCCACCTCCGGGCTGCCGCACACGCTCATCCGCAGAAATCTGGAGCGGCTCGGCGGCATCTTTCGCGACATGGAGACGATCCTGAACGGCCTCTCCCGCGGGCTGGATCTGGAGGTGCTCGACTACGGGTTTGGCGAGCAAAACGGGGTGCCCGTCAGCTTTGCCTGCCAGACGGACAGCCTGGGCGTCATCCTGCCGAGCAATTCCATCGCCGTGAATGCCCTCTGGCTGCCCTCCATCACTCTGGGCGTGCCCGTGGTGCTGAAGCCCGGCCGCGAGGAGCCATGGACGCCATGGCGCATCATCCAGGCTTTTCTGAAGGCGGGCTGCCCGGCGGAGGCGTTCAGCCTCTACCCCTGCGCGCACGACGGCTCGGCGGCCATCATCAGAAAATGCGGACGCGTCATGCTTTTCGGCGATGACAAAACCGTCGCCCAATACGCCGCCGACCCGCGCGTCGAGGTCCACGGCAGTGGCCGGTCAAAGGTCCTCTTCGGCGAAGACAAGGTGGACGACTGGCGCGAATTCCTACCCATGCTCGTCGAGTCCGTGTCCGCGAACAGCGGGCGCTCGTGCATCAATGCCAGCGCCATCCTCGTGCCCCGGCACGGGCGGGAAATCGCCGAGGCCCTGGCCAAAGAGCTGCTGACCATGGTGCCGAAAGCGCCGGATGACGACACGGCCAGCCTCTCCGGTTTCGCCAATGCTGCGATGCCGGAGATGATCGACGCCGCCATCGAGGACGGCCTCGCCACGAGGGGCGCGGTCGATGTTTCCCGCGCCCTGCGCGGCCCCGGAGGCGAGGACCGCCGCGTGAGCCGCGACGGCATGAACTACCTCCTGCCCACCATCGTCCACTGCGATTCCTTCGAGCACCCGCTGGCCAACCGCGAGTTCCTCTTTCCCTACTGCTCCGTCATCGAGATGCCCCAGGCCGAGATGCTGGAAACCATGGGCTGGTCCCTCGTCGTCACCGCCCTCACCGACGATGCCGCCTGGATCCCCCAGCTCCTCTCCAGCCAGGACATCGACCGCCTGAACATCGGCCCCGTCCCCACCTGCCGCGTCGACTGGAGCCAGCCGCATGAGGGAAATCTGTTCGAGTTTCTCTACAAGCGCAGGTCGATCAGCGTGGCGGGGAAGAGGTGAACAGTCGGCTGATGGCGGGCGTACCTGGAGATCATAGCTGTCGCATGGCATTTTTCTCCAGGGGACTTGCACGTGGCGGCGTTTCAATCGAGGATTCCTCGCGAACGCATCCCTATGAAAATCAGGCACGCCATTTCCCTCGCCATCCCGGCTTTTCGCGGGCTTGTGGCGTTTCTGTGCATTGCCCCGGTGCTGCACGCCGTGCCCGTGGTGACCACGAACCCGGCCACGGCACTCGGAACGGGTACTGCCACGTTGAACGGGGCGGTCGTGGCGGGCGATGCTGCAGCTGAAGTTTATTTCGAGTGGGGGCTGGATCCAGACATGGCAACCGCCGTCAGCACGCTGGCCGGAACGGCGGAAAGCGGGAGTGTGGACGGTCCCGCAGGGGTGGCCCGGTTTTACAATCCGCAAGGTTTGGCGGTCGATGCGGCTGGCGTCGTGTACGTTGCTGATACGGGAAACGGGAAGGTCAGGAAAATCTACCCGAACAATGTCGTGACCACACTTGGGAGGGGGGGCTGAA
>JANOAS010000012.1:0-5634 GCA_031411255.1 bacterium | reverse complement strand
GGTCGCCCGACAGGGAGGTCCCGGTCGCCCGACAGGGAGGACCCGGTCGCCCTACAGGGAGGTCCCGGACGCCCGACAGGGATGTCCAGGTCGCCCGACAGGAAGGTCCCGGTCGCCCGGCAGGGAGGTCCGGGTCACCCGGCAGGGAGGTCCCGGTCGCCCGACAGGGGGGTCCGGGTCACCCGACAGGGAGGTCCGGGTCACCCGGCAGGGAGGTCCCGGTCGCCCGGCAGGGGGGTCCCTGTCGGCCGACAGGGACCCCTCCCTGCGTCAAAATGGCCCACTTTTGGCCAAAAATGGACCCACCATAACCAAAACCTATGGAAATTTAACCCTCCCGCTCCCCAGCCCCCTCGCTGCACCCGGTGGGGCGAGTCTCCCGCCGAGCCGCCCCTCGCCAGGCTCCGCACCCCGCCCCAGGAAGGAGACTTTGCAAGTCTCCCCGCGCCCCAAGCCCCCTCCCAAATCAACAATCCTTGTTCATCACTCGTCAATCCCTCCCTGGCTCCCGCCCTCCGCCCTGCCGTGCCGCCAGACTTCCCTCCATCCGCACCAACCCGCATCCCGAAATCCCTAAGCTGCAAGCCCGTTGTACCCGCCCTTTGGTCCCTGAAGGTGGCCTGTTGGTCCTGGTTTTGCCCTAGTTCATCCATTTTCACCTTCGGACCGCATTTCTTTGCTCGCCAAATGGTGCGGGTTGGTTAGCGTCCGGCCCACGCTGCGGCTGTTCCGGCGGCAGGAATGCCCGTTCATGCACCCGCTGCCTGTGCTGACCCATACGCCCCATGTCGCTTCACCCAGATTTTCCCGTTTCTCCTTATGCCCCGCTGGTTCCCGGACAGCGGTGGTTCCCGGCTGACGAGGCCCTGCGTGCCTCCTCCTATGAAAAACTTCTGCCGCCCCTGGTGGCAAGAATTCGGGAGGAAGTCTTTGCCTGGCGGAATGCCGGCTACCCCGGTGCCTCCGCCACTTCCACCGCCCTCCTTCGCTGGTGGTTCGAGACGGACCACCTCCTGGAGAATGCCGACGGCTCCCTTTCCCCCTTTCAGTATTACTTTGCCCAGCGCGAGGCCGTCGAGACCGTCATCTGGCTGCACGATGTCAAACGCGCACGCGACAAGTTCGACCTGCTCCGGTTCGATGCCTCCGGTGCCGTCTCCACTAACATGTTTTCTGAAGACTGGCCCCGCTACGTGCTGAAGATGGCCACCGGCGCGGGCAAAACCAAGGTTCTCTCCCTGCTGGTTGCCTGGAGCTTCTTCCACAAAACTTACGAACCCGACTCCGCCCTGTCGCGGAACTTCCTCGTCATCGCCCCGAACATCATCGTCCTCGACCGCCTGCGCAGTGACTTCGACGGGCTCAAAATCTTCTTCAACGACCCCGTCCTCCCGGACAACGGGCACGGAGGGCGGAACTGGCGGGATGATTTCCAGCTCACCCTGCACATTCAGGATGACGTCCGTGTCGTGCGGGACACGGGAAATCTCTTTCTGACCAACATCCACCGCGTCTTTCTGGGCGACGTGCCGGAGCCCTCCCTCGACGACGACGACCTGAGCGACTACTTCCTCTCGGACGCCTTCGGAGCCCGGCCCTCGGGCAAGACCACGGACAGCAAGACCGACCTCGGGGAAATCGTCCGGGAAATCGAGGAGCTGGCCGTCTTCAACGACGAGGCGCACCACATTCACAACCCGAAGATGGCATGGTTCACATCCATCCAGGACATCCACCACAAGATGGTGCAAAACGACCGGCGGCTCACCCTCCAGGTGGACGTGACCGCCACGCCCCGGCACGACAACGGCGCGATCTTCGCCCAGACCGTCTCCGACTACCCCCTCGTGGAGGCCATCCACCAGAATGTGGTGAAGCACCCAGTGCTGCCCGACGCCGCCAGCCGGGCCAAGCTGCGCGAGCACAAAAGCTCCATCTTTTCCGAAAAGTATGCCGACTACCTTGCCCTGGGCGTCGAGGAGTGGCGCAAGAGCCGGGACGAGCACGAGCCGCTCGGCAAAAAAGCCGTCCTCTTCGTCATGGTGGACGACACGAAGAACTGCGACGAGGTGGGCGAACACCTGCAAAAAATCTGCCCCGAACTCGTGGGCGCCGTGCTCGTCATCCACACCAAGGACAATGGCGACATCTCCGAAGCGTCGTCAGGGAAGAAAAAGGAGGAGCTGGAACTCCTGCGCCGCCAGTCGAACGAGATCGACTCGTGGAAATCCCCCTTCAAGGCCATCGTCTCCGTGCTCATGCTGAAGGAAGGCTGGGATGTGCGGAACGTCACCGTCATCTGCGGCCTGCGTGCCTACGCCGCCAAGTCAAACATCCTGCCAGAGCAGACGCTCGGACGCGGCTTGCGCCGCATGTATTTCGGCACGGACCAGAGGGAGACCGTCTCCGTCATGGGCACGCCCGCCTTCATGGACTTCGTCGAGTCCATCCAGACAGAGGGCGTCAGCTTCGACCACGTCCCCATGGGCGAGGGGGCAAAGCGGCGCGAGCCTGTCATTGTTGAGGTGGATGTGGCGGACAAGGACAAGGACATCGAGGCGCTTGACATCCCCCTGCCAAAACTGGGCCGCCGCTTCCAGCGCGAGTTCAAGGACCTGGCTGCGCTCGACCCTGCCACCCTTGGAAACAAGCCCCTGCCGGTGAAACCCTTCACCCCGGAGCAAACCCGGGAGATCGTTTTCAAGACCATGCTGGATGCCGAGGTCCACCACACCATCCACCTGGACGGTGCCGGTCCGGCGGACTACCGCTCCGTGGTTGGCTTCTTTGCCCGGCAGCTCCTCCGGGACCTCCGCCTGGTCGGCGGGTATGACCTCCTTTACCCCAGGGTGCGCGACTTCATGCGCGACCACCTCTTTGCCGACGGCCCGGTGGATCTGGAGGACCCCGTCATCCTGCGGAATCTCTCCGAGCCCGAGGCGGGCAAGGTGCTCTACGACTCCTTCAAGGTCGGCATCAATGCTCTCACCATCACAGAGACCGGCTCCTCCCGCATCGAGGACTACATCCGCCTGCGCCACACCCGCCCCTTCCGCACGGAGCACCGCCCCTTTCTGGCGGCGAAGAAGTGCCTCTTCAACAAAACCGTGGGCGAGGCCAACGCCGGCGGCTTCGAGCTGGCCTTCGCCGCCTTCCTCGAGGCCGCGCCGGACGTGCAGGCCTTCGCCAAAAACTACTTCGCCGTCGGGTTCAAGCTCGACTACGTGAAGGCCGACGGCGACCTCTCCAACTACATCCCCGACTTCATCGTCCGCACCACCGACGGCATCGTCTGGATCATCGAGACCAAGGGCCGCCGGGAACTCGACCTCCCGCAGAAAATGTCCCGCCTCGCCCAGTGGTGCGCCGATGCCACCACCGCGGAGGAAAATGGACCGCGCTACGACTTTGTTTTTGTGGACCAGGAGGGATTCGAGAAACACAAGCCTGCGGGCTTTTCGGCACTTGCCGCCACCTTTACAGAGTACCGGTCATGATCACCCGACTTCGCATTTCCAACTTCAAGCGCATCGGCACCGCCGACATCGAACTCGGCGGCCATGTTGTGTTCATTGGCCCCAACAATTCGGGCAAATCCAGCGCCCTCCAGGCATTGACGCTGTGGGATGCCGGGTGGCGGCGCTGGTCCGAAAGGTGGGAAAAGAAGGACGGGAACGGCGGGCTGGTAAAAACCCCGAAAACACGACCCGGCGTCACGCTCAACCGTCGCGAGCTGCACGCCATCCCGGTTCCGTCCGCCCGCCTCCTCTGGAGGGACCTCCACACCCATGAGGCCGCCGGTGCCGGAAAGAGCCGGAAAACCACCAATGTCTACATCTCCATCGCCGTGGAAGGAGTGGAGGGCGACCAGCCGTGGTCGTGCGGGATGGACTTCTACTACGCGAATGATGAGTCGTTTTACTGCCGTCTCTCACCGGGAGGGGCGGAGCGCCTGCCTGAGGCGCTGCACCGGCACCCCGTCGTGTTTCTCCCGCCCATGTCCGGCCTCGCGGACCGCGAGTTTCGGAAGGAAAAAGGCGAGATCAGCATGCTCATCGGCCAGGGCCAGACCGCCCAGGTGCTGCGCAATCTCTGCTGGCAGCTCTACTCCCGGGAGGACAAGGAGCTGTGGCGCCGCCTCGCCGCCCACATTGCAGACCTGTTCTCCATCAGCCTCCAGCCGCCTGCCTATTTTCCGGAAAACAGCATCCTGACCCTCACCTACAAGGAGGCGTCCGGCGTGGAGCTGGACATTTCCTCCGCCGGGCGCGGCTGCCAGCAGGTCACCCTCCTGCTCTCCTTCCTCCTTGCGAACCCGGGCGCGGTTCTCCTCCTGGACGAGCCCGATGCCCACCTCGAAGTCCTCCGGCAGCGCGATGTCTACAACCTCATCACCGAAGTTGCCGCCTCCCAGCACTCCCAGATCATCGCCGCCAGCCACTCCACCACCGTCATGCAGGAGGCGGGCGAGCGGGATGTCCTCGTCGCCTTCCTCGGCTCGCCCCACCGGATCGACACCCGCTCCGGGCGCAACCAGGTGAAAAAAGCGCTCGAGTCCATTCCGCTGGCCGATTTCTACATGGCCCAGCAGATGGGCTGGCTGCTTTACGTGGAGGGCTCCACGGACCTCGCCATCCTCCGGCGGCTGGCCGCCCGCCTCCAGCATCCCGCGCACCAGGCGCTTCACGGGCGCGTGCCTGTCGTTTACCTCGGCAGCAACAAGCCTGGCGAAGCGCGAAACCGTTTCGACGCCATGCGCGAGGCCATGCCCGCCGTGGCCGGCTTCGCCCTCTTTGACCGGCTGCCCAACCACGCCACGGAGCTTTCCACACTTCCCGGCCTCAGGGAGTACGAGTGGGAGCGTCGCGAGATCGAAAACTACCTCGTCACGCGCGAGAGTCTGCTGGCCAGCATCCGCGGAGACCTCCGGGATGACGACCTCCTGGAGCGCGGCGAACTCGTCACCCGCACGCAGGTCCTCCAGCAGTGCCTGGCGGAGTTGGAAAGTTCCCTGAAGATCGGGCGCAGGCCGGATCCCTGGGGGCCGGACATCAAGGTGACTGACGAGTTCCTCGACCCGCTCTTTGCCAATTTTTATGAGAAACTCGGCACGCCCCAGCAGACCTTCAAACGCGACTACCACCTCCTCGCCGACGCCATCCCGCTCGATCAGATCCCACCGGAAGTCACCCGCGTGCTCGACCTGATCGCCGCCACCGCCGCCAAGGCGGCCCCCGTCACCTGACCGTACCAGCCC
This sequence comes from bacterium, assembly GCA_031411255.1. Lineage (GTDB taxonomy): Bacteria > Verrucomicrobiota > Verrucomicrobiia > Verrucomicrobiales > V1-33 > JANOAS01. The sequence continues at coordinate 377 of JANOAS010000012.1, read as the reverse complement.
CTTCCCACCATGGCCCGCCCATCCACTGAACACTACGACCTCACCACCGAGGAGAAACGCGACCTCATCAAGCTCATCGAGCAGGGGAAGCCGCTCCCGGAGAAGTACCGCTTCCTCCTCTTCGCCGACAAGCGGGAGGTGGAACTCGTCTGGAACGGCAAGTCCCGCGAGGTCTGCACCGCTGTCCTCCCCTTCCAGACCCTGGAGCACATCGACGAGCCCCGGAAAGAAAGTAGTTCCGGGCTTCAGCCCGAACTCGGCATCGACACCTCCGGCCGCCAGGTCAGGGGCTGGACCAACAAACTCATCTGGGGCGACAACAAGCTCATCCTCGCCTCCCTCAAGAGCGGCGCGCTCCGCCGCCAGATCGAGGACGC